>JAQUCQ010000102.1 GCA_028686145.1 Desulfuromonadaceae bacterium
AAATTACTGGATATTGATCTGAAAACTACCAGGCAGGTTAAACGTTACAGGTTATTAGGCGCACCAATAGCGTTGTGTTAAGCGGTACATCTGGATCAGATTTCTAAACTCATACGAGAATGGAAACGACACTCCATGAAGGAGATGATTTACCAATGGTCCGACTCAATGAGTGGGTGGCATTAATAAATGAAAGCTTACCTTTATACTACTCCTACCAGTATTCGTGTCAATAGAAATATTTTAAAAAACATAATAATATTAGCCGTATGTGTATAATGTCAACTAAAATTCTGCAAGTGCGTTAGGAATGTTGTCTATGAATTATTCAACAGGAAGCACCCGAGCTGAACGAGGGGATAGATTAAATACGTTTATTGTTTTGCTGCACTGTGTTATGAAATTATTGCAATTATCGGGAGATTGCCGGAGGACGGTATGAAAACGCGATTGATACTAAAACCGGGGCAAAAGGGAACTAAACGGCTTACCGAGAAGTACGGGGATTCCTTGGTTTGTGTCCGCTTTCGCTATGATGCAGAATTGAGGCAACGGATTAAAACGGTGGAGCTTATCGTGGAGAAGACCGCCTGGAATCCACCGCCGCCGCGATACACTACCGAAACTCTTGTCCCCCTTCGCATCGAAGGTTATGAAAAGGCTTTGCAAACCAAAACAAAAGAGGCGGGTGGGCGTTGGAATCCTGAGAAGCAACTCTGGTTTGTGAAGTATGGGAATATAGCCGGTACGCAGTTGGAAAAGCATATACACGTAGATGAAAATGATAACACCGGTGAATCGCACCTTATTTCCTTTTATCTACAGGTAGATGCTTGTTTATACATATAGAAATCCGGCTCTAACCGGTGATTAACGAGTTGGGCGTCTTAGAGCCCGCTATCCATTAACTTCATCGAAAAAGGAGATTGTTGCCATGAAAAGAATGATCCTCGTATTCGCAACGCCATTGCTGATGGTTGGGTGCGCAAACCAGAACAGCATTTATCGAACATTCGATATTTCTAAAGGCGAAAGCCCAATGGTAGACATACGGCAACGTGCCGTTCTTGTAGCGCCTAATAAGGTAGTTACGGAGAATGTGGACAAGGATGGCAAGTCAACGGGGAAAACATCCGTCGATAGGGGCATGTTTGTTTGCGCGGAACCAAGCCCAGATGCCATGGCATCATTGGCTTATGAGTTGGCTGCGAAAGGCGGTGTCCCAGAAAAAGCGAGCGGGGAAATAGCGTTTGCAATGCATGATAGCGCAGCATTTACGGGGATAAGAACACAAAGCATTCAACTTCTCCGCGATTTCGGGTACAGGCTATGCGAGAGCCATTTATCGGGTGCAATTACGTCAGCCCAATACGATCTGCTAATGCGGAGATTTCAGAAGAACACCGTTGCTCTTTTGGCAATTGAACAGCTTACTGGCACTGTGAAATCACCCCCCATCGTCTTAACATCAAGCGGCAAAGCAGAAGCAACGAAATCGCTCGCCGAACAAAGAACAGAGCGAGAAAAAGTTGGCGATCATATTTCTGACATAGAAAAACAAAAAGATGAAATTAAGAAGAAGCGTGATGAAGCGAAGGCCGCTGACGCAAAGGCAGACACCACAGAAATGGATGGAAAAATTACAGAGTTAGATGGGAAAATTACGCGCCTGAAGAGCGACAGAGATGTAATTGACAAAGCAATCGCAGATACAAAGGGCGTTCTTGTAGATGGCCGAACAGAAGTAACGATTAAGACCGATGCCGCAACCAGTCAAAGGTCAGACGAACACTTGCAAAAGATAGCCGACACAGTGCGAGAAATCGTAAATAACATCGTACTTTCTGATGATGAAAACCAGCTATG
Organism: Desulfuromonadaceae bacterium; assembly: GCA_028686145.1. Taxonomy (GTDB): domain Bacteria; phylum Desulfobacterota; class Desulfuromonadia; order Geobacterales; family Pseudopelobacteraceae; genus JACRCG01. Next base: position 1,867 of record JAQUCQ010000102.1, read on the forward strand.
CATGTCTGCCCTTCAGTCGCCGAATCAAGATCCCAATCAAAAAGCATTCGCTGACTGGTGCATCAAGATGCTGAATAACCAGGCCGATGCCAAGAAAGCGTACATTACCCAGCTTCAAGCTGAAATGCAGGATGCGCGCACAAAAGCTTCAGCACCTTCGGCGACCCCTCAGGAAAAATCTGTAGCGGAAAAGAAGATGGATGAAGTAAAGAAAAATCTTGAGAAAGAATCCAAGGGCAACAGAACATATACTGTTCCATTTGCAATTGAAAAGTAACGCCCAACATGGCGTTCGGGGAACATGACGCCATTCATATATTCACATTTGTGGAAAAAGGATGTCCCAACTCTCGTGTGGACTCGGTCGCGGCGAAAATCTGCCGCGCCGGTCACACTCACAGCCGTTATACACCAAGAAATAAAACCCATGAAATCTGAGTGCTCTGAGTGGGCACGATTACCCAAGAGGAGATTTATTGCATGGAGGAGTTGAAGAAGACCATCCTAGACCTCTGGCTACCATCCAAGTGGCCCAGATTGGTAGCGACAGCAACAATATCCCTAATAGGAGGAATATTATCTCTCTCTTTGTGGGCTCCAAAAATAGGATTAACTCTAACAGAGCTACAAATATCAACAATCCGTATAGTGGGGACGCCTTGGCTGCTGCTAGTTGCTTTGGCGTTAATTCATTATTTAGTTGTGCGCGAGAAGAACTCATCTTTAGCCCTCCGGCCTTGGAAAATTAGAGACAAAAAAACATTAACTATTGGAGAGAAGTATGATCTTTTTGACAATGACGGAAACAGAATAACAAGGATAACTTTAAAGCAAATATCAAATCAATTAATGCCAGAACCATACATAAGGCTTGGAGACGCCCCGCTAAAATACATTCAAACCGAGACGGCTACTTTCAGCTTTGACCCAATGGGTTTCATATTCCCTGGACAAGGTGTGAAGTCATTGCCGATTGATAAACCTTACAGTGAAAGCCTTTTCGTCCTCAGCAAGAAAACATACAACGAAGAAACCGATTCCGTATTTTCATTCTCTACTCAAGGACATGAACTGTTTTTCAGGTGCTTTGTAGATCATATAAACCCTGCGAAACAGGAAGTTGAGCTTGATGTGTACTTTCTTAAAATAGAGAAGGTATAACCAGACAGAAGCAGCGGTGAACCCGCTGTTTTGCCGACCCGTTGAACCATAACGAAAAAGGAAATAAACAATGCCAATTCTTGATTTTAAGGAAATACCGGAAGCACATATAGCATCTGGTGAGCAAGACAGATTTGAACTTTTTGCTAGAGACTTCCTCGAATATCTTGGCTATCGCATTATTTCAAGTCCAGATAGAGGTGCAGATGGTGGAAAGGACATCGTCGTCGAAGAAAAGAGAGTAGGAGTAGGTGGTGAAAATTATGTCCGTTGGCTTGTTAGTTGTAAACACAAAGCCCATTCAGGGAGCTCAGTCAAGCCAACTGATGAATCAAATATTAGAGACCGTGTTGATGCCAATAAATGTTCTGGATTTATTGGTTTTTATTCAACCTTACCTAGTACAGGTTTGGCAGGTATTATTGCAGGAATTAGCGATAAAATTGAGACACAGACCTTTGACAAGGAAAAGATCGAAGGTAATTTACTTGGGTCTACTAAAGGATTTGATCTGGCCAAGAGGTATTTCCCAGAATCAATCAAAAAATGGCAAGTTGAAAACCCTGCTCCTGTAAAGATATTTGCAGAAGACCCTATACTAAAATGTGCCTATTGCAATAAGGATCTTCTCAATCCTAACCCAACTGGAATTATAGTTTTTTGGGAAAGAATCAGAGAGGACTATGAAAAAGAGCCGCAGTATTACGAGCATATTTATTGGTGTTGTAAAGGTCATTGTGACAAAAAACTTTCTTTTACTCATAGGAATCATGAACTAATTGACGGATGGGAAGACATACCTGATGTAATGATTCCTCATGTGTATATAAAGTGGGTAATGACTTCGCTAAATGAATTAAGGGCCGGCACAAAGTATTCAGATGAAGCATATTCAAAATTCAAATACTTTCTTCTGAATATTTATCCTTTTGTATCGCGCCATCTAAGTGCAAAGGAAAAAGAACGGCTAAATGGACTGATGGAAATACCTTCATATCTTGGCGGCATGGGTTATTGAGGTCCAACACGGCGGCACTCGGTCTACGTTGCGCTTCGCCGGTGCGCCTTATTACGTTGAACCCCAATTATAGAAAGACAGTCTGAAAAAGGATAAAAAATGCCTGGAGAAGCGTTACCTCCTGCTGTGCAGGAATTAGATGTAATCACCTCGTCTTTTTTCAATGGGGCGGCTATGGCCGATTTGGAGGTCAGATAATTGGCTGACACATACCGCCAAGCCTATAATGAGACATCAAGTGCTCTTGAAAGAGCAGAATCGCAGGAGAACTATGATGCCTTCTCAATTATCCCCAAAGCGTAAGTGCTTACAAGATCGCAAATAATAATCGGAAAAAAGCTGTCCTTTTGTGTTCATTTATAAATTTAAAAAAGACAACTGGAGGTAGAACCGCTACCAAAACCGTCGATGAAAGTGCAGGAAAATATTCAAATTATCTTAGGAGACAAATTGAAATCATAAATCCTGACATTATCATCTTTGGTGGTACATATCAGATTGTGAAAGACAATGTCATCCCAGAGCTAGCCCGAGTCTCGCCACGAATTCATCACTTTGGAAATATTGATTGTGTTAATGCCAATCATCCTGCTTGCACGAAAAAACGCACCTAATTTATGATCAAGTGGTTTTGAACTATCATAAATATATTACCGAAAATTCAAAAGGAGCTTATTGATGAAGATGTTTATTTTTATTCCATCTGTTGCCCTTGGACTTACAGTCTCGATTGTTTCTTTGGTTTATGCTTTTGAATCAGAAGAAGGGAAGTACACAAACGATAAGAGTAAGATTACTATTATCGTACAGTTAGGAAATCGAGGAGGTACTGAATTCCTCTCATCTAAATGTAAGGGCAAGGTATTTAAACCACCTTATACTGGCGTAAATTATATAGATGAAAAAGCTAAATATGCTATCGGTTTTGGGGGCGATAATATTCACATGGATATTGAGGGGGAAAATAAGTGCCTTCCAGAAGGTCGTTATAAGCGAATCAGTAATTAATAGAATTTTCAAAAGATGGCAAACCTATGGATTGAGTATTATAAGCGGATCATAATAAATGTAATGGGAGAAAAAATGAAAAAATCCTCAGTAGCAAAGTTGTCTGTTATGTATATGATAGTATTGTTGATGACTGTTTTTGCCGGGATTTCATATGCTGGCGGTCCAATACCATACACGGATGAAGCATTGAATCGTCTGGTAAAGGCAGGTAAAAAAATAGAACTCCCAAGTTCCGGTGAAAATGATAGCAGCGATTATAAACTCAAAACATACATTGCTTATTACAAAAAACTCTTTTCAACTGCCGGATACGATTTTGAAAAATCAGTGACCAGGGCCATTTCAGATATAATGGCTGGACGTTCCAACATGAGTGGGGCAGCAGTAGTAGTGTCAGGTTTTTCTCAAGACCTAGTTGAAATGCACGAAAAAATGCAAATTAGTCCAAACAAGTATTTAACAAAAGAATGCGCACAATCGGTTACAGCTTATTCCAATTCGCTAAGGCTTCAAAAACAAAAAGCAATCGATGAAGAAGAAAACAGAAATGCAGTGGCAGAAGCACAAGAACGGGAAAGAAACAGAAAGCACGATAATGAACGATTAGAAAATGAGTTAAATACAAAACGTTTGCAAGAAAGCGAAGATAGGAAGCTAAAAGAACATAAAAATCTCGTTGTTAGCAATTTGCCTGGTATTTACGGGGATATGAAAGAACATGGGATAAAAGTTAACCAAGCTAGTGACGACACCTTAAGTTTTAATTTGATAAATGACAATAAATACGGTGGGGTTTGTTCTATTGCTTCTGGAACAGCAATACTTGATAATTTTACAAAAGATGATGCGAACCTTCTTTCCCTAAATTTTAAATACGATGGTCAAGATTGTTCTTTTATGATGCAATTCAGAGAAGGCGCCATCCATATTAATGGCGAAGAAATAGAGGGTAGATGTAGAAAAGAATGCAAAGGAGGAGGCTTTTTAATGGGCCGATACGAAAAATAACTTGACTACGGCAACGCCCCCAGTCCTTTACGGTTCAACAGAATATAAACTTTTCTCAATAAATTACGGGTCAATCCCCGGGGGGAATGAGGGGGCAAGGCCGACCCCGTGTGCGCCCGGCAGGGCACGTGTCGCGTAAGCGACGTATGATCAACTGTGGTGATTGATCGTTGACTTGGAGGTGCAAGTCCTCTACGGACCCTGATGGTGGGAACCGTTAGCGCTTCGCCGCTGCGCCCCGACCCCGTTGGCCGCTACAGAAAAACATCATAAGAGGTTCATATGATCAAGCTTACCCATGGAAGCATTTTTGATAAGAAATGTGATCTGCTCATTATCCCCTGTAACTCGGCTGGTGGAATGACTAAATGGGTGTTTTCTAATTTAAAGGAAAACGGGATACCGTTGCCGGATAGATATATTCCATTTGGTAAAGTCTTATTCGTTGGAACTGGATTGCACTTTGAACATGCGGAAGTCATTGCTTTTGCAGCATCAGTAGAAACAGAAACCAATCTATCTTCAAAAAAAGCGATAGGTTCAATTGGTAAAGAGATCGCAAGTTATTGCAAACAGCAGGTTTTGCGACAAGTTAACATCCCGCTTCTTGGCTCTGGATCAGGGCGTTTATCGGAACATGAATCATTTGAAGCATTAGTAAAGTCACTAAATAGCACTGAAGACAAAGAAGTAATTTATGAAATATTTACGCCATCTTTAAGCGTATATGACAATCTTAGAGCGGCTTATCCTGACTTCGTAGAGAAAAAAGAAGACAAGAAACCAACTAATCCACGTGTGTTTGTTAGCTATGCTGGTGATGATCAGGTCAATGCCAAATGGGTCAAAGAATTAGCAATAAATCTAAGGCAAAATGGTGTTGACGCAAGGCTAGACAAATTTCACTTAAAGCCAGGAACAGATCTACCTCAATGGATGACTAACGAACTTATAATGGCAGATAAAGTTATTTTGGTATGTGATTATAGCTATATGATTAAAGCTGATGTGCGCAAAGGTGGAGTGGGATGGGAAACTATGATCATCCAAGGAGATATGTTAACTCAAGGTGAAACAAGAAATAAATATATTGCGATTGTTAGAGAAAATGAAATTGATAAAGGACTACCCATTTATATGAAATCAAAGTTGGCTTTTCACTGGAAAAAGCAAGACAAAATGATTGATGATGATTTCAAGGAACTACTATTCGCAATATTTGACTGTGATATCGCCCCAGACATAGGAGCAATTCCAGAATTTATTACAAAAAAAATGTCAAATAAGACTTTGTCGTAATTTAGGGCGACGCCGGCAGTGTTTACCCTTGAAAAGAGAAAAGTTGGTAAAAAGACGAGTTTCCAACCAGAAAGAAACACCTGACCGAAAAGCAGTCAGGTGTTCTTCCATAACGTTATAGAGAAAGAGAAAAATGAAACTACAATACCTCGGAGACTCGAAGGATAGCTTCAAATGGGACTATCATGACTTTCTCGCCAATACGCTGAAAGTACCATCTCTTGACGTGCTTTTCATGATGACGCCTGATGACGGTGGAGACGACGGCAAGACTCATCCATCATTATTCCCCGCAAGACGAGCCATCCTTAACTTCTGTCATGGAGTTCGTAGTTCTCGAAGTGTTGAAAAAGTGAAATTGCTGCCGCAATTCACAAATGCGAAGTATCAATTAAACATCCATAGAAAAGAGGAACATTTCTCCCACCAGAACAGAAGAGAGTACTTCGGGGCCGTCCCCTGCAATTCCGTAAAATTGCTTTTTCTGGACCCGGACAATGGTTTTGAACCTGAAAAATCATGCGGAGAAAAGCACATTTCATACAAGGACATCCATAATCTTCTTTGCCAGTTGCCGAACGAAGCGGTTATTTCGGTGTTTCACCATTTCCGCCGCATTTCTTTCACAACCGACTTCAAAAGAATCAAGGAGCGCCTTGGTGACTGCCATGCAACTGCTATTTACTGGCACTCGCTCATGTTTGTCGCAGTAAGTAAATCGAAAGAGACTATTGCCAGCGTCACAGAGGCGAATCATTGTTACTCCGAAAATTACCCTGTGAGAGTGATTCTATAACCAGGCCCTTGGACACCGACCGGGGCTGAGAAGCGACCCGGCGCGGGTCAAGGGCGCGAGCCGTTGAATGACAAAAAGAGGAGATGTAGAAATGTCGCTTGAATTGCAGGATGGCAGATGGTCAATGCTGTGGAGGTATAATGACAAGAGCCTTGAAATTGCGACCCAGCTCCTAGCTTTCAGTCGTATGTCAGTCATTGACCGTGGAGTTTTTTGGCACCTCAAAATTAGATGGAATATTCAAATTGAGAATCTAATGCATGAATTCTGCTACTCAGTCCGAAAGGCAATAGAACTAACAGCCAAGGTGCAACCAGAGGTTTCTGAAACAGCGAAAAACACTTTCCCGCATGAGAATGGTGGAGTAGCTCAAACTGATATAAATGAACAGGTAACACTCTGTAGAAAGTCTTTTTTGTGGATTATTAACCGAATTATTCACTCAAGAGACACATATGTGAAAGATTATTCTGTTGATGTTTATGTAAGTCCTACTCCACCTCACCAGATGACCAGCACTTTTAGTCCAAGGTACTTCGGCTTTTATTCGGATCTTGACGAACATAATTCCTTTCAATTTGTTTCAATTGAAGAGCTTCTTCAATGTTTTCTCGGGCACATAGAACCGCTGATTCAAGTAGAATTAGAAAAGTGGCGAGAAAATCCTCTCTACCTATGAAACTAACAAAGGCGCTTAGGATGCCGCACAACGTGGCACAGCACATACCCTAAAAACTTATGGGAACTGATGATGACAGAGCAAACACCGGAAACAGTAGAGAAGTCCCGTGCTTTAATTGAAGATTCACTTGCAGACCTTCAAATTCACATACGAGAATACCGCGCTTATTTAAATGAAGAGAGCATCTGGCTTTTTCTGGCCACTCTCGGATGTTGGAGCGTAGCGGGACAAGGTACTCAGTTCATTGCACTCTCAATAACTGTGATCCTCTTCGGTCGCCGCCTTTCTGAAAAACTAGCTGACAAGCGGTCTTTCACGAAAATTATTCTATCACTAGAGGCTCGGATCACCGCTGAACTGCCAAATGGAGACACAAGGAAAGCACGCCTATATGACCTCGCACAGCTAAAAAAAGACGAACTATCTTCGATAACAGCATTAAAGAAGAATTGGGTGTTCTTGCTTTGTTGGGGGTTCTACGCACTAACCTTTGCACACAATCTCGGATTGTTTGTGGCAAAAGCCAAATAAGCAATAAATGGCTAGGGGAGCGCGGCACCAAAATTTAGCAAGTGAAAAACTACCATGATTCAACAAGGTTTACGACCTGCCCGAAAACTCGGCAGGTCAAAGCCATGCCCGTTGAACAATGAATAAAATTAAAAGGAGAAGCTAATGACGGAAGAAATTCAAATCGCACCACCGGGTGATGAAGAAGTTGACGATCTCGATGAGATAAGTGAGGTACTTCCTGAAGCTTTCTCAATT
>JAQUCQ010000103.1 GCA_028686145.1 Desulfuromonadaceae bacterium
CGGCGTCGGGGCGGACATGGGTAAAGGCCATCCGTACCAGCTGGGCGAAGTCCATGCGGTAATGGAGAACCGGCAGCGCATGGATCGGGCCATATTTTTCAAGAAACAGGCGTGTGGACATGGTTACTCCAGATACGGCAGGGCTTCCCTCCCCAAAATGCGTGTTACGGCAAGGCGCAGCAGCTCCTGTGGCGTGCCTCCCCCTGCGGAAGACATCTTGAGGGCATACCGAGCTATGTTGATGCCGTCCCGGACCGAATAGAGTTCGTCCTCAGCATGGGCACGCTGGAGGAAACCGACCACGTACTTCAGGACGTCGTTATCGGCAAAGGGAAGGTTCTCTTTCAGGATGACCAGCTCCTCGTCGGCCTCGGGAAAATCTATGTATATCTGGGGCTGCAAACGGGAATGGATATATTCCGGAATTTCAAAGGTTGAGGAGTCCTCGTTCATGGTGACCACGATGCGGAACTCCCGCTCTGCCGGGATGCGCAAGCCGGTGATGATCGACTCCACATAGCGGCGGTCATCCAGTAGTGGCGCCAGTGACGCCCACGCCTTCTCACTCATGCGGTTCCCCTCGTCCAGAATCAGTATCCCGCCGGTGAGCATCGCCGACACCAGCGACGAGGCGGCATACTGGATCTTGCCGTCCGGCCCGATCACCGGCGTCACGATCAGGTCCTCGGGGCGGGTGTCCAGAGTGGCTTGAAAAAGGTAAACCGGTCGCTCCAGCCGTTTGGCCGCGGCGTATGCCAGCGTAGTCTTCCCTACTCCCGGTTTCCCGATCAGCCGGGGATTAAACGGGATATCCCGCTCGTCGATGACCATCCAGGCCGCCAACAGTTGTGTCAGCAGCTCATCCTGACCGACCCACTGCAGGTTAAGTTCCACCGGCCGTGCCAGTGACAGGGTAATGCCGTCAAGTGTGATCTGATTCATAGGTATAACTCCTGTTATGCAACTATTTCAGTGCAACGGTGGTATTTCACTTTTCGTTTATCCGCCTGCATCCCGGACCACTCAGACGGCTCCGTCCGGCGCTGCCGGCTTCCACTTGAATCTGGGTTCCAATGCGTTCTTTGAGCGCCGGAACATGTGAAATGATGCCGATCAGCTTGCCATCCTGCTGCAAGCCGGAAAGCGTTTCCAGGGCGGTTTCCAGGGCATCCTCGTCGAGGGTGCCGAAGCCTTCGTCAAGAAAGAGCGAATCGACACGCACGTTACGGCTTGCCATGCTGGAGAGACCGAGGGAAAGCGCAAGACTGGCGATGAAACTCTCGCCGCCGGACAGGTTTTTGGTTGAGCGAATCTCCCCCGCCTGGTAGTTGTCGATGACGTTCAGCTCCAGCGGTTCGGCGGCGTCCCGCACCAGGATATAGCGGTCGCTCATCTTCTGCAGCTGCCGGTTGGCGTGGGCAACCATCAGCTCGAACGTCAGCCCCTGGGCAAAATTGCGGAATTTCTTCCCGTCTCCAGAACCGATCAGGCTGTGCAGTCGCTCCCAGCGGTCGCACTCTTTCTGCTGTCGTTCAATTGCCTGAAGCCGGCTCTGATGACGTTGCTGCTGTTCAGCATACTGCTGCAACCTCTGGGCGAGCGCCCCCAGTGACTGTTGTAGCAAACTCAAACGTTCGTTAACAGCGGCATTCTCCTCCCGGATCAGCTCAAGCGGCTTGACAGTCAGATGTTTATCCAGTTCACCCGCCATGGCTTCCGCGCGATCCTGGTAACGTGCCTGCAGCGCCGCTTCATCTGCACGCAGTCTGTCTACCTTCTGCATGAGGGCATCAAAACGCTCCTGCGGCAGGCAGGCCTGCACAAAAGCTGTTTCGTCGGCAAAGCCAGCCTCGATCAAACGCATGGAGAAACCGGTCTCCATACCGGAAAGCTGCACCTCTCTCTGGGTAATGGCGTGCGTGAGCCGCTCAACCTGCTGGTTTAACCCGTCACGTTCGGCGTGAAGTCGGTGCTGATCCTGTAGTGCCATATCACGCCGGTCGCCGGCCTGCCGGACTGCATCGGCCAGCCGCTTCTCCTCGACGTCCGGATTGCGCTCACCGTACTGTTCCAACCGCTGCTCGATCACTGCATCACGTTGCGAGATTCCGTCGCGCAGTTGTTGTTCCTTATCGACAAGCGCCTTTTCCGCTTCAACCAACAGGGCCCGCTGCGTCTCCCTTTCGGCCGCAACATCGGCCCGAGCTTTTTCCAACTGTTCGCCTGTCTGTAGCCGTTGGATATAGTCGTTGCGACGGACAGTCAGTACGGACAACAGCTCATCGGCTTTGTCCGGAACGACCTCCCGGAAACCATATGCCGCAACCGCACGACCGACCTCGGCCAGCACCCGCTCACGATCTTCATGAAGTGTTACGGATTCCCGTTCCAGGCGTGTCCGTTCCGCCACTGCCGACTCATGGCCCAACCGGGCAGTCAACCGCGTTTTATCATACTCGGCCAGCTTGTCCTTGAGCGTAGCAAGCGCCGCCTGAGTACGCCGTTCCTCCTGTTCATACTGTTCAGCCCCTTGAATAACTTCACGCTGCCTCGCCATCTTTTCCCGGCACTCATCCGAGGTGAACCGGATACTCTCCAACCCCGTTCTCCCGTTAACCGAAGCGCCTGGCTCATCATTCAGTCCCAGTTCCGCGAAAGCGTCTCCGCAGAAAACCTCATCGCGGGCCTGCCGCCCTTGAAGCTCGGCCTGTTCCCGATGTGCCAGTTGCAGGTCTTTGGTGACGGCACCCAGTTCCAACTTGGTAGTGGCGAGTTCTTCCCGAACCATCTTCGCGGCGGCAACAGCCTGCTCCAACTCCTTTTGCACATCGTCAAGCTGCGGAATATTACCGGCGGCATAGGGATGTTCTACAGAGCCACAGAGCGGGCACGGCACACCGTCCACAAGCTGCCTGCGCTCATCTTCCAGATTGCGCACCCGGTTAAGCAGTACCACATTATCCTGTAACTGCCGAGCAACCTGCTCACGCAGTTCACTCTCCCCCGTTAACACCAGTTCCCGCTGCACAAGCAAGAGTCGTTTCTGCTCAAGCTCCTCCGCGCGCAGCAGTAACGCTGTCAACTGCAACCTGACCTCTCCAATCCGTGTCAACGCTTCCTGGGCCAGATCCAGACGACTGAGTCGGGCAGCAAACGCTTCCGCGTCATCGCGCCATAAAGAGAGATCACGTCCCTGTAACAGGGTTTCACATGCGGCACGCACCGATGCCAGTCGTTGTTCAGCATCGGCAACAGCATGCTGCGACTCCTGCCACACACTTTCGCTACGACTGGTCGCGAGCGCAGTGCTCTCAATCAGGGCGGCATGCCGCTCCAGCTTGCCGATAGTGTCGCAATACTGCTTATTAAGAGATTTGAGCGCTTTCAGCTGCTGTTCGATACCGGTCAGCGCCTCAATCAACGCCGCATCGGCCTGGTGTTCACCGAGAAAGACCGCGACCGTTTGCAGCTCGGCATCTATCCCGTTCATGCGCTGGTCACAGGCGGTTATGGCCCGGGAATAGGCGCCATTCTGTTGACCGGCTTTTTCAATTTCCTCCACCATCTTCTGCAACCGGCTGTTGGCCTCGCCAAGTTTGAGGTCAAGCGCGCGCGTTATCCGGATTAGCTCCGCCTCTTGTTCCTGCTCGACTCGGGCAAGTGCAAGCTGTGACTCACTCAACTCCAACGCTTCAAAGGCCGTCTGCCAGCAAAGCTGCAATTCGGGAAGACGTGCCGCAGCGACGGCCAGTTCACCCTGTTCAACGTCCTGTTGTGCTCGCAGTGCAAGGAGATGGGAATGTTCACCGCCAAGCTGTAAAGCGCGACCAGCCGCCGCCAGCTGCTCTAACTCCGGTGCAGCTGCCGCTTTGCGGATTTCAAAGGTGAGCTTGGCCTCCTCGAGTTGCCGGAGTTCATTCTCAAGCGCCCCAATTCGCTCCCACCAGGACTGGGCTTCACCTAAAATACGCGCTTCACTGACCAGTTCACTTTCCGCCAGTTGCAAGTGCCCCTTTTCGGCAAGCTGTGCCTCCGCCTCTTCTGGAGAGAGCAACTGAATGCCATCAAGGTCGGCACGCAGCTCCCCCAACAACTTACGTTCTTCCGAAGTGCGCTCATGAACCTTGATGGAAATGCGACTGTAGATGGCGGTACCGGTAATCTGCTCCAAAATCGGGGCGCGCTCGTCGGGACGGGCCTGCAGGAAGGCGGCGAAGCCCCCCTGCGCCAGGAGCGTCGACCGGGTGAAACGATCAAAGTCCATACCGGTCACATCCTCAACCTTGTCGGCCACCGTTCTCAGCTTTGATTCGAGGATCATCCCGCTTTTTGCCGCGGCAATCTCATGCCGTGGCGACTGCAACTGTCCGTCAGCCTGCTTGCGCGAGCGGTGTTGGCTCCAGTGACAGCGAAAGCGCCCCTTGGCTGTTTCGAATTCAACCTCGGCAAAACATTCACCGGTCTGCCGCGACATGATTTCATTCTCGCCCTGGGTAATCCTGCCGAGACGTGGGGTCTGGCCGTAGAGCGCAAGACAGATTGCGTCAAGGATAGTTGTTTTTCCCGCGCCGGTCGGCCCGGTGATGGCAAAGATGCCACTGGAGACATAGTCTGGGTGTTTGAAATCAACTTCCCACACACCTGCCAAAGAATTCAGGTTTTTGAAAGAAAGGCGAAGGATTTTCACGATTCCCCCACCGTGGTATCTTCGTGCAGCGCAGCAACGGCCTCATGAAATACCGCTACCAGTTCCGCCTGCTGTTCCTTCGGCACTTCATGGGCTGCGAGACAACGACTGAACACATCATCAACAGTCAAATCATCGAGTGTTTCTTCCGTCGCCATCCGGCTCAACGTTCGCTCCACCAGACGCATGTTCTTTGCACGCAGGATTTCCAAGGCAGTTCCATCGACCAGGCCGCGCAACTTATCCTGCAGATCAGCGATGACGTCTGCCCCTTCGTAGATTACTTCCAACCACACCGAAGAGTCCCCTTTTTTTAAGGCGGCGATTTGTCCGGTGATCAGCTTCCAGTCGCCACGCACCGTTGCTAAACGCTGAAAACAGGGGACTGCTATTTCCTGCACCGTCACGCCATTTGCATCCACATTCAGCGCGATAACAAGCTTGGACTGCCCGGTTTCACCAAAACTCATCGGCAACGGTGAACCAGAATAACGGTGGACATCAGATCTATTGACCCGCTGTGCCACGTGCAGGTGACCAAGTGCCAGATAATCGAAGCAATCGGGAAATATCTCGGCACGCACCTGTCCAAGGGTCCCGACGTACAGTTCCCGTACCCCATCCCCTTCGACGGTCTGGCCTCCACTGGTAAAAAGGTGCCCCATCGCAACAATGGGAAGTTTCCCCCCTAGTTCAGCACATTTTGCCACAGCAGCGGCACCAACATCCCGGTAATGATCACGAATACCATCTACCAGCTTGCGCCCCTTATCCTCAAAGGTTTCGCCAGCCTCGGCACGACGGATATCCCGGTCGCGCAGATACGGAACGGCACAGACGATCAGCTCCGGGTTGCCGCCAACGTCGTCCAGAACTATCAGCTCATCCGCCGCATTCTCGGCCATGCAGCCAACCACGTGAACATTGAGGAAACGCAGTACCTCGCGGGGAGCATTAAGGAGCGACGGAGAATCGTGGTTGCCCGCCGTGACTACGACATGACGACACCCCGCCCCGGCCACGCGGCAGAGAAAACGGTAATAGAGCTCCAGTGCCCGGTTGCTCGGCGTGCCGTTGTCGAACACATCACCGGCAACAAGCAGCGCCTCAGCACCTTCGTCCTTAATGCAGCCGATCAGCCACTCTAGAAACTGCTCAAACTCTTCATAGCGTTTACGGCCATAGAGAGCCCGCCCGATGTGCCAATCCGATGTATGCAGGATTTTCATGTAAAGTCTGTTCCTTTGGTTATCCTGTTCAATTACCTTCCGGTAGTGTTTCATCCGGTGAATGTTGAACAAGTAATTTACATGTCTGCCACTTTTCAGTCAGCAAATTTGCATAATTCAGAATTATTTATTTTGAGCTAGGGAGTGCGGATTTCTTCGCATTTCCCGTAGGTATCTATAATCCAACGGGCAATGCTCCGTTTGCCGCCCGGAGACTGTGGAAGGGCATCTTCATGAAACCAGTCTGCTTCTACAACTTCTACACCATCGGGTTTTACTTCGCCACCCGCATAGTCAGCCAGGAAACCGATCATCTGCTGACTGGGAAAGGGCCAGCTCTGGCTCCCCACATAGCGGATGTTGGTCACCTCTATCCCCGCTTCCTCACGTACTTCGCGCTGGAGACATTCCTCCAGAGATTCGCCAAAATCGAGAAAACCGGCAACCAGACTGAAGCGTCCAGCACTCCAGGCGGCGTTGCGAATCAACAGAAGTTCGGCACCATGCCTGACCAGAACAATGATACAGGGGTGAATATGGGGGAAATGTATATCACCGCACGCCGGACACCGTTTTCCCCAGCCAGCAGGAATTCTGACCAGTTCACCTCCGCAGTGTGAGCAGAAGCGACTGCGCCGCTCCCAATGCAGAATTTGAGCGGCCCGACCGGCTATGGTTGCCAGAGTATTATCCAGGCGGACATCCGGCCCTTGAAATGGAAGCGCTTCATACTCTCCCGGCAGTTCGGCATCCACTGCGATCCGCACTGCCCGCAACGGCTTTCCCCGCCAGAGGCCGATCCGTAACGTTCCATCTTCCGGAACACCAGCTGCAGGCAGCGATCCGTCACGGAGCAGCTCCTGCTCTGCGCCAATGGGCACAACAAGTGAGTTCCCCTGCAGAACGGCCAGAAATCCGGGAGTATCATCCATCTCCTGATCAGGAGAAAGCGGCGTAAACAAACTGCGGATCATCATTGTATTGAACGGCAAAGAACTTGACATATCACGTATCCCTTCTGGTCTTGCCAACGGCTCTTGCTAATAGTAACAACAGTGTTTGTCAAGATCAATACTCCGCTACACATCAGAGTCATACTTTGAAATATTTACCGATGCAGTATTTTCATGGTATTTTATGAAACATTACAGCTCATAAGCCAATCCGGCTTAAAGGAATCCTCCATTACATGAACAACATATATATCAGCAATTCACAACGCATGGCAGTCCCTATCCGCACGGCATGGTATCTGTCAGTTGTACTGTTCACACTTCTGACTTCCGCCTGTGCCACCCATCAATATGCCCGATCATATCAAAATCAGAACGAATCCACCCGACAACGGCCGGGACAAAAACCATACACCGTTGCCGGTAAATACTACGAACCACTTTCCAGCCATGAAGGCTTCGTCCAGGAGGGAATCGCCAGCAGTTATGGACGAGACTTTGATGGTCGCAAAACCAGCAGCGGAGAACTGTTTGATATGCATGCAATGACCGCCGCCCACAAAACATTGCCGCTTGGTGTCTATGTAAAAGTGCGGCACAAACAGAGCGGCAGAGAAGTTATTGTGCGAATTAATGATCGCGGCCCGTTTGTCAGCGGACGTATCATAGATCTTTCTGAAGGGGCCGCACGCAGACTGGGAATGATTCAGGAGGGGGTAGCCGCGGTTACTGTAACTGCCCTCGGATATAAGATTGATCATGCCGACGGGGGGGCGGAATACGGCACTCCGGCCAGTTATGACAATGGAAGTTTTACGCTTCAGGTTGCCGCATTCAAAAACAGGGCAAATGCATATCGCTATGCTGGTGAGCTGAAAAGAAAATACGGCACGGCGGATATACAGGAAGCGATTGTAGGAGGAAACACCTTTTACCGGGTCCGTTTGGGCCGTTACTCTTCCTTGCGAACCGCACAAACAGCTCAGGAATCTTTTGAACGCAAAGGATTTCCCGGCAACTTTGTCGTTGCCGTAGACTAAAGCGCCGTTAGAGCTTCAACGCTGAAATTGCCGGTACAATCTTGGTGCAGTCCATAACAAGCGCGGCCGGTATAAACAGATCAACCTCATTTCGGGCGCAGCCGGTCAGAAGCCGGACAAGCTCCTGAAAAAGGTGCAGTTCCTGCGTGAACAGCTGGGTAAAATCGAAACGAATCGTGGCGAGTCGCCGCGGATCTTCTTCGGTAAAGTTGAGCGTGCACCACTCATCAAACATCTCTTCCCCGGAATCATCAATCAAGGGGATACCATTCAGACGACGGGTCATCGGCCGGTACTCATAGACCAGGCATCCACCGGTTTGTGAAAGTAACAGACAGGGAGTATCATCATCTTCCGGCATAAGAGCATCCCAGTCACTTTCCGGAATGCCATTCAACAGCCATGGCTCGACAAATTCAGGGTTCACCCGTGCCAGCTGTTCCAGACGCCGGAATGCTGCCTGCACAATCTCTGCTTTTTGCCGTTCAGGAAGCTTGTCAAAACCACGTTTGAGATATAATGCATCAAGCAGCGTAATATCGAAGAGACCACGGCAACATTCTGAACAGCCATGCTGACAGGCAATCGAGTCAGGGTGCAGTTCAAGGCAGTGTCGAAACCAGGCATCAACCTCGCCTAACAGCACACCATAGCGATCCAACAGCGCGTCCATAATGTTACATGTACACCATGACGGTAATGGAAATCGTACCATCGGCCGTCTTGAAAGGAATTGTCACACCTTTACACTGCACATTTATGCTTGATGACTCTGATTCATCCGGAGGCTCGGAAATGGCCCGCAAGCGGCCTGAAACAACCAGCGGCAGACCAAGTGCGACACTGCCATACTGTTCATGGTATTTGGTTTTAAAAACACCGGCGATATTGTTTGCCAATTCCCCCATGGCATCACGAATGCACTCTTCATCAGCTTCATCAACCATCAGCAGTTCCTTGGCAACACACTGGGCACTTGCTTTGTCAGTAGCAATGATGATGTACCCGACCCGATCACCGGCAATGCCGACAATTCCGGTCACATCGGAATCAACCGG
Organism: Desulfuromonadaceae bacterium; assembly: GCA_028686145.1. GTDB lineage: Bacteria > Desulfobacterota > Desulfuromonadia > Geobacterales > Pseudopelobacteraceae > JACRCG01. The sequence goes on from JAQUCQ010000103.1 coordinate 8,968, forward strand.
CTCAACTTTTTTTTCGACCTTGCCGGCCAGCAGGTCTATGTTCATATAACTTTTGAATGTATCCTGAGTAGCGGACATAATTGTAAACATTATCTCTTCAAACGAAATAGCAGCCAAACTGATACCCTCCGGAAATTTATAGTAATTCTATTCCACAACCAGACAGACGCCGTAACATACTTCTAACAAACAATCATGCACATACATACCCATATATTTTCGTACCGGAATGCGCGCTGTTATATAGCATGATTAAATCTGCGTCACAATTAATTATCTGCCGGATAGTTTAAAAAAGGATTGATTTGCAGTCATGATTTCCTGGATACTTTCCCGACGGGAGCCATGTATATGCTGAACTCTTCGTCTCCATCCACCCCCAGCAGATCATCGGTCATGGTCTGGTTATAAGCCGCGATGGCACACGTACCAGCGCCGATGGCTTCACAGGCAAGATAAAGGTTCTGGCAGACATGGCCGGCGTCCAGTGCAATCACCTTGTAGGATGCTTCCGCATAACGCCATTCGGTCCGGGCCGGTATTAC
>JAQUCQ010000104.1 GCA_028686145.1 Desulfuromonadaceae bacterium
GGATATCAGAATCCCCTCGGCTCCCTGAGTGAGGTCCGAAAGGTTCAAGACGGTGATGCGAACGATCTCGGCCACCGCTATCGAGGCGAGAACAAAATACGGCCCGCGCAGGCGGAAACAGATGCTTCCGATTATCAACGACAGAACCAGCGCAGCAATCATGCCCACGATTATGCCTGACCATGCAGGGAGGTCATGCGCACTCAACAGCAGTGAACTCAAACGAGAATCCTTGGCTAAATCCTGGAGTTCAAGCAATTTGTCCGCGTCAAACTGGGAAGCATTCAAAACAATCATGGTGCCATAGGCACCAGCACCAAAGTAGGCTGCATGGCCAACGGAGTATTGGCCGGCGTAGCCGCCTATGATATTCCAGCTTTCACCCATAATGACACTGAGAAACAGAAGCACCATGATATGCCGCGCATACGGACTTTCCATAAAACCTGGCAAAGCAAATAGCAGACAGACGATTACTATAAACGCAATCAGTGCCACGTGAGAAGCGCCGCGCCGGTTAGTGAAGATACTGAAACGATTCATGTGGTATCAGCCTCCGCTTAAGTTCTTGATGTGCCCATCAGTCCAGACGGCTTGATGAGCAACACCAACAGGAATATTGCGAACACCACAACGTCCTTCCATTCAGACGATATGTAGGCGGCACCCATTGATTCAACAACGCCGATGATTACACCACCAAGCGTTGCACCAACGACGCTCCCCATGCCTCCCAGAACAGTGATAACGAAGGCCTTGAGGGTGAAGGCACTGCCTACCTGGGGGAAGATGTAGTAGGTTGGTGCTATCAAGGCTCCGGCGGTTCCGGCCATGGATGAGCCGATACCAAAAGCCAGGATTGACATCCATTTAACGTTGATTCCCATCAGCTGTGCTGCTTCACGGTCCTGCGCCGTGGCGCGAATGGCCTGGCCGGTGTCAGTCTTCATCAGGAACCAGTAAAGGACAGCCGTAATTACGACCGTAATCAGGAATGAAATAGCCAACGGTTTGGATATAGACAATCCTGCCAGACGGTAACTGGAAGATGAGTATGAAGTTGTCAGTATCTTGTAGTCCGACGTGAAGGCCAGCATTATGCTGTTACTCATTATCAGTCCCAGACCTATGGTAAGAAGGATCTGGTTTTGCGGCAGCGCTCCCAGAATACGGTTAATAAACAATTTTTGCAGTATTGCGCCGAACAGAAACATGAGCGGTATGGTTATGAGCACCGATACGAAGGGATCGATTCCAAACAGCGTAAACAGGAAGTAGGTCATATACATTCCGACCATCATGATCTCACCATGAGCAAAGTTGATAACACGCATGACGCCGAAGATTATGGTCAGGCCGATACCGATCAGGGCATATACCCCGCCGATCAAAACACCGCTGATGAGTGATTGCAGAAATAGAATCATCGAGTTTCTCCCGAAGGGGAAGTAGTAAAAAAAGGGGACGATAAAAATATCGTCCCCAGCTCAGCGAAATGAATTACCACTTGAAGGGGAAAATAGGTTTCTTTGTTGCAAACTTGGCCGGGTAAACTGTTTCGTACTGTCCGTTCTGAATCTGCTGCACAAGCATCTGGTGATTGTTCTGGTTCGTATATCCGGCATAGTCGGCAAATTTTACCTCACCCATGATGCCGTTCCACTGGCCAGATTTTAATCCTGCACGGGTCTTTTCACGATCCCCGCCATTCTTGGCGGCCGTTTCAGCCATAATGAGCATTGCTTCATAGGCACAGGCGGCATGATATGACGGTACCTTGCCAAATTTTGACTTATAGCGATTGTAAAAATTTTTGGCACCGGGCCAATTGACATCATCGGTCCATTGGGTGCTGGAGAAAACAAGGTTGGATATTTTTTTCTGCGCCAGGAACTGGGACGTGGTAAAACCCGCACCCGCACCGAGAAAGGCCTTGGGGGTCAAGCCGATCTCTCGTGATTGGCGCATGAGAGTAATTGCATCAACTTCGTAGGAAACCATGAAAACCAGATCCGGGTTAAGGGCCTTGATTTTGGTAAGGGTTGAGCGGAAATCCGGGGCACCCTTCTGGTATTTTTCGTCGGCCACTTCGCGGATCCCCAGCTTTTTGGCATATTCCTTGGCTGTTTTTACCGTGGAGATGCCGAAGTCGGTATTGGCATATACATAGGCAATTGTTTTCGGCTTATCAACCGTCAGGATCGCGTCCATAAGTACAGACGAATAGACATCAGCCGGTGCGTTGAGACGAAAGACATATTTATGCCCCTTGCGGGTGATTTCCTCTTTTGCTGCCGCAGGGATTAATTGGGCAAGCTTGTACCTGTCTGCTTGGCTGGCAACTGCATTCGCACAAGCTGACGTATAAGGGCCGACTACGCCAGCCACGTTGTCTCGGGTCGCGAGTTTTTCAAAGGCAGAAAGGGCTTTTTCAGGTTTGCCGGTGTCATCTTCCTTGATCAGGTCAACGTCAATGCCTTTTTTCTTGAGATCTTCAAGGGCCAGTGTCACGCCATTAGTCAGGTTTTCCCCAATAGGTGCCTCAGCACCGGTAATTGTGTTTATAAAACCAATTTTTACTTTCGCCGCCTGAGATACTCCCGGAAGGGCAAATCCAAGAATCATCACCATCACTGCAATTTTTTTGTACATAGGTAACCTCCTTTGGTTTGTTATGTTGCCTCTTGATAAGTGCCTCTGTGAATTTATAACATTATGTTTTACTACAAAGCAAGCATCACATATGTGCTGATTTTAAGTGTATCACATAAAAAGTATTTGTCTTTATCATGGAAAAGTGGGGTAGGGTTGGGGCGAAAAACAGCCGGTGCAGGAGATCCAGAGAGGATGGTAACGGTGTGAGTTGTATTGAATAACGAAATTATGGAGATATGAAAAAACGCGCACTCATTTCTTCCAGACCTAATGCTCCCAGCAATTCATTCAAGCGCTCTGACGGTTTGCGGCGGGGAAGGTCTTTATAGCTGGCAATAATCAGCTCGTTTTTCATGGAATGTTCCCACCCGACCAATTCGGTTACGTTAACCTGATAGCCGTGCGCCTCCAGTTGCAGGCATCGCAGAACATTGGTGATCAAACTACCAAACTCGCGCGTATGCAGCGGGTGCCGCCATAACTCCGAGAGGTTGTTAGAACCAAGTGATGCAGCTTTATTTTTGCGAAGAACGGCAGCAACTTCAGCCTGGCAACAGGGTACCAAAACGATAAAACGGGCTTTTTTCTGCAGGGCAAAAAAAATGGCATCGTCGGTGGCGGTATTGCAGGCATGCAGTGCAGTAACGATATCTACCGTTGCGGGAAGCGCTTCAGAATACACCGATTCGGCTACGGTTACATTTAAAAATGACATACCGGAAAAATTGAGTCGCTCTGCAAGCTCCCTAGATTTTGCAACTAATTCGTCACGCGTCTCAATGCCGAAAATATGGGAACCATCGTTCTGATGTTTAAAAAAAAGATCGTATAAAATAAACCCGAGATATGATTTTCCCGCACCATGATCAACCAGAGTAATTTCGGCATGATCCATCTGGATCTCTTTCAACAGCGGTTCGATAAACTGAAACAGGTGGTTAACCTGTTTCAGTTTACGTCTGCTGTCCTGATTCAGTTTCCCGTCACGGGTAAGGATATGCAGCTCTTTGAGCAGCTCGATTGATTGCTCGGGTTTAATTGCGTGTTTTTCTGTCATTTTTTAAGATTTCCTGGGTCAGGTATTGTGCTGGTTGTAGCGAAATAAGCTTATACACTAAACTCGGGAATCATCTTCCCGCATAAAGGCTTCCAGGGTAGGGAATAGACTTTTTTTTAGTTGTCAAACATCAGCTTGCGTTCAAAATCCATTGAATGGGTCAGGCGTTGGGCATCCTGCAAGGTAATCAGATCCTGGCGATAAAGCTGCAGAAGGTGCATATCAAGTGTTTGCATATGATATTGGGAAGCGCCGTTTTCAATATGCTTTTCAATTTCATCGAGGCGCCCTTCACGAATGCAGGCCTGAATAGTTGTTGTTGTCCGCATGATCTCGACAACCGGCAGAACGGTTTCACCCGATTTATCTTTAACCAGGCGGATAGAAATCGTGGCGACGAGAATATCTGCCAAACGCTGACGCATTATCTCTTGGGCATCTGGAGGGAAGTGCCCAATTATCCTGTTGATGGTAGAAACAGCACCCTGGGTGTGCAAGGTGGAAAGCACCAGATGCCCGGTTTCAGCAGCTTTTATGCAGGCATCAATAGTTTCTTTATCACGCATTTCACCAACCATGATAACATCCGGATCCATTCTGAGGGCAGCTTTCAGTGCCGAACTGAAACTGTCAGTGTCGATACCGATTTCGCGCTGGATAATGCAACTCTTAAGGGAAGAGAAGAGAAACTCTATTGGATCTTCAATTGTGATGATGTTATAGCTAAAGTTTTCATTTAAATATCTCAACATAGAGGCGAGGGTGGTTGACTTGCCGTTACCGGTCGGACCAGTCACCAGAATCAGGCCATTGGGGACTTGGGCAATTTCTCCAAGTACCTGGGGTAAATTCAATTCTTCGAAAGTCCCGATGACTGGTGGAATCACTCGCATCACAACACCAAAGTTCCCTTTCTGGCGAAAAATACTGACTCTGAAACGGCCTCCGGAAGGGAGTGAATAGGAAGCGTCACATTCTTTGATGTCGTTGTTTGTCTGGCGACCATTATGAGCCAGAACGGTTTCAGCAATAAATTGCGTGTCGTCCGGAGTTAGGTTGGGCATCTTGGCACGGACCAGTTGGCCGCGCCCCCTGAAAAAAGGTGGATTGTCTACTTCAAAATGGAGATCGGAAACTTTTTTCTGAAATGCAATTTCAAGAATCTGATGCAGAACCTTGGTGTCCATCATCTCCTCCGCTGTTCGAAATAAATTATGAAAAAGGTGTACTAATATCAGGCCGACTTTTCAATATTTTTTCGGTACAGGGCGTTGTCCAGAATCGATCCGGCGTGTTGTGCAAGAGCATCAAGCAGATTAATTTGCGGCGGGGAAACCGGCTTAGCCCCGAAATCCGCATAGGTTACAGCAATCACCTTGCCACGGCTTATTAACGGAACAACCAGAACTTTCGGGCTGCGCGGCACCCCGATTTCCTTGAATAGTACGTTTGTGAATACAGCATCACTTCGCTGCCCGTAATAAAGGCGCCCTTTTTCAATAACCTCCTGAAGAACCGAGTGCCCGTCAAGCGGTATTCTGAACATGAGGGGTGCTGTTGGACCGTTGGCTTTTGCCTCAATAATACCAATTGATTTTTCAGCAATTATTTCTGACTTTGCAACAACAAAGGTCAAAGCCCGCTCGAATTGCACCGCTGCAAACTGGAGCAGCACCAGTGCAATTTCCGGCGGCTCGGAAAGTAATTTCAGCTGGTTGAATGCTGTAATGAAGTTATGCCCTACTTCAACGTGTGGCACAGGTTTAATTGATGTAAGAAATGAACCGACTCCGGTAAGAAACGCAATCATCTGCGAAACGTATGAGTTTTCATGACAGAGGCTGCAAGGGCGAGGAATAATCGCTCGTGTTCCTGCCCCCAAAGCATCCATACTGATGTCACACCAGGTTTGGCAGCATGCTGTAATCAGAATTGAAATCTGCGGATAGGCAGAAACCTTTTGACGCATGAGCGCCAGAAGTCGTTTAGCATCGTTGTCGTGAGGAAAATCTATTATAAGCACCGGATGAAGGTCTCTGCCAAGTGACTGTTCAATAACGGTGTCCAATCCAAACTCTTCGTCTGAAGCAAATATAAACATGTTCTCGTGTTTACAAACTGCAGTCAATGCATGGGAAAGTAGTTCATTCTGGGTCAGAAGGACAATTGCCGTAACGGGTGACGCTAACTTTGAAACGGCTGGAGCTGAAGTGTTTACCAGAAAAGAAACCAGCTGTTCCTGTAGATCAACAGTTGTTTCCGGAAGTGCACGGATAACCGCCTGACGGTGTTCATCGACCGGATCAAAGTCTTTAAGGCCTATAAAAACATCCGGAATCTTGCGTGAAATAGTGTCGAGCGCATCGAGACCGAGCAGGTCGGCAGTTATTTCCGTGGTGCCGGGATCAGTTTCAGGGGGTGCTGAGGAGTTACAGCTTTGTTCGGTAAAAAAGATCTTACTCAGAGTTCCATCCCGCATCTTCTCGTCATAAATACGCAATGATTCCATGAGGATTCCCTGCACATTCAGCAGGATTTCCTGATGAAGTTTTTCCGGGAAATAGCGATATTCATCTGAAACATATTCTTTTGAAACATCCAGAGAAAATGTGCCGCTTGCCCAGGTCAAAACCTCCACAATGGTCATCTCGATCAGCTTTTCGAGCCCCTTAAAGGCAGTATCCTTGTCAATCGTACCCCGTTCAATCAAGGTAGCAAGCAGCGGCTTACGGTTCACTCCGGCATTTCTTTGCTCTATCAACGCCTGGTCAAGCTGTTCCGCAGTAATGGCCTTCATATCAACCAGTACGGTGCCAATGCGGACGCTGCTATTCAGATGATTGGCGCTGACAAAGAAACCTTCGTGAAAAACAAGCTGACTCTCGCCTTTCAAACATTTTAAATATAAGATCCCGGTCTTACTGGTCATATGTAATAATTGAATAACATCTACCAGCGGAAAATGTTCGAGGTCACCATTGAATGACATGCAGAACCCTCCTTCCTCATTAAATCTAAAACAGCTGGCACTATAGCGCAATTTATTTTATTTTGGTGCAGATTGTTACAGACTTGATGGGGTGCTTTCTGCAATGTCATCAGCTATTCAGCTACTTGTATTGAATTGAAGAATCTGTTACCTATAGTATAATGAATATGCGGATGAAACATAGTCGATGCAGCTGCTTCATAACTCTCATAATTCCGCTGTTTTTTGTTTTTGTGGGGATGAGGGTGCCCGATATTTCCCATCCACGCAAGCCCACACCGATGCAGCGGGCGATTCTGGATAAATCACCGGTCCAGACTGATCTTCAATCTCACGTAACAATTGCTGTGGATTACTGTATAACTAATTTAACCTCGCTTGCTCTCCTTGCGATGGAAGAACATTCACCTGAAGTGTCCCATAGTTACCCTCCTGCATCTCTTTTGTCTCTGAAACATTTCCCTCCACGAGCTCCTCCGGCATAACCGGAGGATTGTTTTAAATCTATATTACGTTATGGGAAAAACAACTATGAAATATATTCACACACCTATTTCTCGATTTGCCACGCTGTTTGCATTGCTCTTTTTCTGTTGCGGCTTCAGCTGGGGTTTGGGGAAATCCGACCCTTGTAAAGAAGCACACTCGACGCTTGATACACTCGCAACAATCACTGATTCCACCAAACGAACAAAAATGGAAGAATCCATTCTCAACGCGTGTCCAAATGGCGCTGCAGCATTGTTTATCAAAGCTCGGAACGCAGAGAATGCCTCAAAGCCTGATTATGCTATTACTCTTTATCGTGAGGCACTTGCAAAAGACAACACCCTCTCCGAGGCCCATGGGAATCTTGGGTTGCTGCTAAGTGAGCGTGGTCTTAAAGATGAAGCCTCGGTTGAACTAACCAAAGGGCTGATGGGCCGATCCGATCCCCGATACCATCGGGCAATTGCAAAAATACTGAATAACGGTACACTTCCCTCGCTGGCACTTTTCCACTACGACGAAGCGCTAAAGTCATTCCCCAATGATGTGGAACTGCATGCTGGTCGCGCGGCGGCGTATGTTCAGCTGGGTCAATATGACAAAGCGGAGCAAGAATTTGTCCTCTTGAAGTCGCTACAGCCCAAAGAAGTTAAGTATCAGCAGGGGCTGGCTGATGTGTACAGAAGGTCAGGGCGGCTTGATTTGGCTATTAAAGAGTTGCAGGCAAGCCTGCTCGACAATTCATCGAACAAGGAAGGACACCGCCTGCTTGCTGAGGCGCTTATGGAAAAGGGTGAGCGGGAGGCTGCACGCAAGGAATACTTGTTGGCAGGAGTTGATGTCACAATTAACCCGGAAGACTTTGCCAGCAAAGGTGATGGATTCATGAAAGTCCACGAGTTTGGCCAAGCCATCAGCGCCTACCAGACGGCTCTCAAAGGACGCCCGGCATGGCTGGACGTACAGTATAAACTGGGGAAAGCCCAAATGTCCGCCGGTCGTGATGATGATGCTATAGCGACACTTACGTCGCTTATCAAGGCAGGCTTTAATGATGGTGCCGTCTTCTTTGATCTGGGATTGCTTCATGAACGAAGCGGTCAGCTCGATGAGGCCATATCTGCCTTTCGTTTGTCGCTCATTCATGACCCGGACAATGTCAACTCTCATCGCAGGCTGGCAGAAATTTTTACTTCCCGAGGCAGTTTTACCGAAGCGGCTGATCAGTATCGTGAACTACTTCGTCTCAGAGAAGACAATCCCTTGTATCATCTGAGCTTGGGTCAAGTGTATGGCCGTATGAAAGACCAGAAAAATGCTGTGCGGGAATATGAAGCGACGGTACGACTTGATCCGGACAATCTTGAAGGGCACCGGGAACTAGCGCGATTATTCATGCATGAGGCACAATATTCAAAAGCGGAACACCATTACAATGAAGTACTCAGGCTGGACAATGAAGATGAAACATCCCGTAATGCCCTGATAACGCTGTATGTTAAACAGAAACGCTACGATGACCTTACAACATTTATAAAAGACTGGCTGGAAAAAGCCCCTAACGACCCTCAACGCCATTATCGTTTGGGAATCGTGTATGAGATCAAGAAAGAATATGACCTCGCCGTTACTGAATACAAAAAATCACTTGCATTGCAACCTGATAATGCCAGAATGATGTTTGCCCTGGGCCGAACGTATATGAAGAGCGGACGGTTATCTGAGTCGCGCGAGATGCTGGAAGCAGCAAAAAAAGCAGATCCGACATTTGCCGGGCCTCAACTGCTTCTCAGCAGTATTACGTACCGTCCGCAGAGTTTGAAAAAGAGCGCGCATACAAAAACTTCATGCGCCGCCAAATACAAGCATACAGTGCACAAAACAACTTCACATGCCGGTAAAAAACATTCCGTTCACAAAAAAATTAAACATGCTGGTAAAAAGCATACTGTGAGTAAAAGTGTGACGAAAAAATGATACTAATTCTCTATGTTATTTTAGGTTTGTTTGCCGGAACACTCAGCGGTCTGATCGGTATCGGCGGTGGCGTTATCATTGTTCCAATACTGGTGTTTGTATTCGGATTCTCTCAGCAGATGGCCCAAGGGACTACCATCGCGCTGATGGTTCCGCCAATCGGCATTCTAGCAGCATGGACATATTACCAGAAGGGTTTTGTTGATGTGAAAGTTGCCAGCTTGGTCTGTCTGGGGTTTGTGGTGGGGGGGCTGTTGGGGGCTCGGTTTGCTACCGGTTTGCCAACAGTACTGCTTGAAAAGATATTTGGCGGTATTCTGATGATAGATCGGAAGAGCGTCG
>JAQUCQ010000105.1 GCA_028686145.1 Desulfuromonadaceae bacterium
GCAAAGTTTCTACGTAATAAAACTCATGTAAACATCGGCACGATCGGTCACGTTGACCACGGCAAGACTACTTTAACCGCAGCCATCACAAAAGTTCTGGCCGGCAAAGGTCAAGCTGAGTACAAGGCATTCGATCAGATCGACAATGCACCTGAAGAGCGTGAGCGTGGTATCACCATCGCAACCGCCCATGTTGAATACGAAACAGACAAACGCCACTATGCTCATGTTGACTGCCCCGGCCATGCCGACTACGTCAAGAACATGATCACCGGTGCTGCCCAGATGGACGGCGCAATACTGGTTGTATCTGCAGCTGACGGCCCAATGCCGCAGACTCGCGAGCACATCCTGCTTGCCCGCCAGGTAGGCGTACCCTACATGGTTGTATATCTCAACAAAGCTGACATGGTTGACGATGAAGAGCTTCTTGAGCTCGTAGAACTTGAAGTTCGCGAACTGCTCTCAAGCTATGACTTCCCCGGTGACGACATTCCAATCATCAAAGGATCAGCCCTGAAAGCCCTCGAAGGCGAAAAGAGTGAGCTTGGCGAAGAATCCATCAACCGTCTCATGGACGCAGTTGACGCCTATATTCCCGATCCTGAACGCGCCATTGATCGTCCGTTCCTGATGCCGGTAGAAGACGTCTTCTCCATCTCCGGTCGTGGCACCGTAGCCACCGGTCGTGTGGAACGCGGCATCGTAAAAGTCGGTGAAGAAGTTGAAGTTGTTGGTATCAAGAACACCATCAAAACGACCGTAACCGGCGTTGAGATGTTCCGCAAGCTGCTTGACGAAGGGCGTGCCGGAGACAACATCGGCGCACTGTTGCGCGGTGTAAAGCGTGAAGATATTGAGCGCGGCCAGGTACTTGCCAAGCCGGGTTCAATTACTCCCCACACCAAGTTCAAAGCAGAAGCATACATCCTTACCAAAGAAGAGGGTGGTCGTCATACTCCGTTCTTCAACGGTTACCGTCCACAGTTCTACTTCCGCACCACTGACGTTACCGGTGTTGCCGAACTTCCGGCCGGTATTGAAATGGTTATGCCTGGCGACAACGTAGCCATGACCATCAAGCTGATCACTCCGATCGCCATGGACGACGGCCTCCGTTTTGCCATCCGTGAAGGTGGTCGTACTGTCGGCGCCGGTGTTGTTGCTTCAATTATTGAATAAATACGAATTCAGGTGAACGGATGTAGGCATGACAATAGTTCGTGTCTGCTGATTTCATACAAAAGGAAGCACATCCCATGAGAGACATCATCACACTTGGTTGCACTGAGTGCAAACAGAGAAACTACACGACAACAAAAAACAAAAAAACAACTCCGGGCAAACTTGAATTCAGCAAGTATTGTCGCTTCTGCCGTAAGCACACACCTCACAAGGAAACAAAATAGTTCAAACTGAATGTCGCATGATACAGGCCAGTAGCTCTAACTGGTAGAGCGCCGGTCTCCAAAACCGGATGTTGGGGGTTCGAATCCCTCCTGGCCTGCCATAATTCAGTCAGTTTACTTTTTTGAGTTAATAAACAAGAATCTTTTGAGACCATCGGCAGTTCAAAATCAAGCTGTCAGGAGCCATAGTGTGCAAAAACTCACCGCTTTTTTTGAAGCAGTAAAGCTCGAACTTGAAAAGGTCACTTGGCCAACGCGTAAAGAGACGCTTGCAACATCAGGAGTTGTCATTTTTATCGTTGTGCTGATTTCATTCTATCTTGGTGCTTGTGATCTTGTTTTGGCCAAGCTGTTGCATCTGATACTAGGATAAAGGGTCCAGCTATGTCCATGAAATGGTATGGAGTACATACATATTCAAGCTTTGAGAACAAAGTACGCCTTAATTTGCTTGAAAGTATCAAAAACGAGGGGATGGAGAGTTTTTTTGAGGAGATCCTTATCCCTTGTGAAACTGTTGTTGAGCTCAAAAAAGGCGAAAAGAAGACCTCTTCAAGAAAATTTTTCCCAGGCTATATTCTTGTCAAAATGGAGTTGACTGACGAAACATGGCACCTTGTAAAGGAGACCGCCAAGGTAACCGGTTTTGTCGGTGGCAACACCCCATTTCCGATTGCAGATGAAGAAGTGAACAAGATTACGCGCCGCATGGAAGAAGGGGCCGAAAAGCCCCGTCCCAAGGTTTTGTTTGAAGTTGGAGAAACTGTGCGTGTTGTCGACGGCCCGTTTCTTAATTTTTCAGGTGTTGTTGAAGATGTTAAGCCGGACAAGGGTAAGTTGCGCGTAACCGTAACAATTTTCGGCCGGGCAACACCTGTTGAACTTGAATTCATGCAGGTCGAAAAGAACTAAATTACTTAATCAGTCATTCATTACTGAATGACAGGCATACGCTGTATATAAAGGAGCACATTTATGGCAAAGAAGATAACCGGTTACATCAAATTACAGGTACCAGCAGGCAAAGCAAATCCTTCGCCTCCAATCGGGCCTGCCCTGGGTCAACATGGTGTTAACATCATGGAATTCTGTAAGGCATTCAATGCAAAAACACAGGCCGATGAGGGCACTATAACACCGGTTGTAATTACCGTGTATGCCGACAGGTCATTTACGTTTATTACCAAGACACCGCCGGTCCCTGTATTGATAAAGAAAGCCCTTGATCTTAAGAGTGGTTCTGCCGTTCCAAACAAAACTAAAGTCGGCAAGCTTACCAAGGCTCAGGTGGAAGAGATAGCCAAAAAGAAAATGCCTGATCTCAATGCCGCTTCACTTGAAGCAGCGATGAGAACAGTTGAAGGTACTGCCCGCTCAATGGGCGTTGATATCGCCTAAACGTAACACTATCAATTAATCAAGATCCCTAGAGAGGTTGTATCATGTCAAAAAGCGCTAAGAAACATTCTGAGGCAATGTCAAAGATTGACAGAAACAAGGTTTATCAACTTGGGACTGCAGTTGATGTTGTAAAACAGACCGCTTATGCAAAATTTAACGAGACTGTCGATGTTGCAGTCAAATTGGGTGTTGACCCACGCCACGCTGACCAGATGGTTCGCGGCGCGGTTGTTCTCCCAAACGGCCTTGGCAAAGATGTCCGCGTTCTCGTTTTTGCAAAAGGTGAAAAAGAAAAGGAAGCCCTTGATGCCGGCGCAGATTATGTCGGTGCAGATGATCTTGTTGCCAAAATCCAAGCTGGCTGGTTTGATTTTGATACCGCCATTGCGACTCCTGATATGATGGGTGTCGTAGGCAAAATTGGCAAACTGCTCGGACCTCGTGGGCTCATGCCGAACCCGAAAGTCGGAACAGTAACTTTTGAGGTAGGCAAGGCTGTCAAGGAATCTAAAGCCGGTAAAGTAGAATTTCGTGTTGAAAAAGCTGGAATTATACATGCTCCGGTCGGCAAAGTTTCTTTTGATGCTGATATGCTCAAAGGAAATCTTCTTGCTCTGGTAGAGGCACTTGTCAAGGCGAAACCTTCGGCCGCTAAAGGCACCTATATCAAGAAAATTTCGCTCTCTTCTACAATGGGAGCCAGTATTAATCTTGATATCAGCGATGTAACGGCTCAGATATAAATTACATAAGTTTAGCCAAAGTCAATGACAGCAGGCGCGCGTAACTGCGCATAATCCAAATGTGGACCTGCCGAGACTTAGGTATCGCAAACTTTTTTGCGTTTCCTGACTTTGGCCGAGGCTTAGCCTCACATACCAAAAGAAAGGAGGAAGTCGCTTGAACAAAAACACCAAACAGGAACTCGTCACCGAGATGCATGAGCGACTGACACGTGCCAAGGCAGTTTTTCTCGCAGATTTTCGCGGGATGAACGTCGGTCAGGCCACAACGCTCAGAAATGAGCTGCGTGCTGCGTCAGTCGAATACAAAGTATTCAAAAATACTTTGTTTGATCTGGCTGCTAAAGGCACTGACATTGAGTGCATAAGCCCGTTTCTTGCCGGCCCAACTGCCGTAGCTATCAGCTATGATGACCCGGCAAGCGCTGCAAAAGTACTGCATAAGTTTGCAAAAGACCCTCAAGGTAAGTTCGTGCTTAAAGCCGCCGTACTCAGCGGAAAACTGCTTGATATCAAGCAGATTCAGGCATTGGCAGACCTGCCCTCGCGTGAGGTTCTCATCGCTAAGATGCTCGGATCCATGCAGGCACCTGCAACCAACTTTGTTGGCGTGCTTGCTGCACTGCCAGGTTCGCTTGTACGCGTCCTGGACGCTATCCGTGTTCAGAAATCAACAAACTAACCTTAGTAGATAATACGATATCACTAAAATCATATTCGGAGGATTCACCCAATGGCTATCACTAAAGAAGATGTAATCAGCTTTATCGAAAAAATGACTGTTCTTGATCTTGCTGAACTCGTCAAGGAACTTGAAGAAAAGTTCGGCGTTTCTGCTGCTGCTCCTGTTGCTGTTGCTGCTGCTGTCGGTGGCCCTGTTGCTGAAGCAGCTGAAGAACAGACTGAATTTGACGTTATTTTAAAAGCCGCAGGCGCCAATAAGATCAATGTCATCAAAGTGGTTCGTGCTCTGACAAGCCTCGGACTGAAAGAAGCTAAAGACCTTGTTGACGGCGCACCTGGTGCAGTAAAAACCGGCGTCACCAAGCAGGAAGCTGACGATGCAGTTAAACAGCTGGTAGAAGCAGGCGCTGAAGCAGCTATCAAATAATACCCAGAATTGTTGTCATTATGAGAGCCAAGGTCGCCCAGAGCGGCCTTGGCTTGTGCTGTTTCGGCACGTTTTGGTTACTAAATACATCTGATATTCCAGCATGTTACACCATATCTGGATCCAGTTACGATACCCGCCAAAGGAGAAGCCATGGCTTATTCTATTGCCAATAATCACCTCTTGCGTAAAAACTTTGCCAAGATAAAGAACATAATCGAAATCCCCAACCTGATTGACATTCAGAAGGATTCCTATAGGCGCTTTCTGCAACAGGAAGTACCCGCAGAATCACGTTTGAATACCGGTCTTGAAGCTGTATTCAGGAGCGTTTTCCCGATCAAAGATTTTAGTGAAAGCGCTTCTCTCGAATATGTGTCGTACGCACTCAACAAGCCAAAATATGATGTTGATGAATGTCACCAGCGTGGCATGACCTACGCTGCTCCGATGAAAGTTAAAGTGCGTCTTGTCATCTGGGATGCCGGTAAAGATTCTACCGTCAAAGCAATCAAGGACATCAAAGAACAAGAGGTCTACTTTGGTGAAATCCCGCTTATGACCGATAACGGGACTTTTATCATTAACGGGACTGAACGGGTAATAGTAAGTCAGTTGCACCGTTCACCAGGTGTCTTTTTTGACCACGACAAAGGCAAAACCCACTCAAGCGGCAAGGTATTGTATTCAGCCCGCGTTATTCCGTATCGCGGATCATGGCTGGATTTTGAATTTGACCACAAAGATATTCTGTATGTTCGTATAGACCGCCGCAGAAAAATGCCGGCAACAGTACTGCTTAAAGCATTGGGTTATTCAGTTGAACAACTTCTCAACTACTATTACAAGAGTGAAGAAGTTTTCATCGGGCCTGAATTGATAACCAAAAGTATTGAGCCTGAACTTCTGTCTCTTCAAAAAGCGATAGTTGATGTAATTGACCCTGCAAGTGGTGAAGTTCTTGTCAAAGCAAATCGTAAATACACAAAATCTTCGATTAAAAAGATACAAGAGCGGGGAATTAAATCTGTCCCGGCAACTATCGAAGACATTCTTGGCCGTTACGCATCATCTGACATAGTTGATCCAAACACAGGCGAGATTATTATTGAATGCAATGATGAAGTTACCCTTGACCGTTTTAATGAAGTTAAAGAGCGCGGGGTAACAACTTTTAAAGTATTATATATAGATAACTTGCACATAACGTCTTCTTTCCGCGACACCTTGTTGATTGACAAGATCAGTTCAAGCGACGAAGGTCTCATTGAAATATATCGGCGTCTTCGCCCGGGAGATCCACCCACTCTAAAAAGTTCATTGGCACTCTTTGACAATCTGTTTTTCAACCCAGAGCGCTATGATCTTTCGGCAGTTGGACGACTGAAGCTGAACTATAAACTTGGCCTCAAGGTCTGGCAGGACTGCATGGTATTAAATGCACCGTGCATGTTGAGCAGCGAAGATGTTGTCAATTTCGAATCACTTATAGCAAGACTACTCGACTCAAAAGATCATTTTTCACAGTATCTGATGATGAAACTGCCCTCTGACCTTGCGAAAACTCTTAAAAAAATGGAGCCGGGTCAGGCTATCTCAGACAAACTAAGAGATCAGCTCTTGCTTGAACTTAATAATATTATTCGCGACAATGATTTTTTCCAGAAAGATCTTTTTGCTACTCTCGAGCTTTCAAAGGCAACAACAAAACTCACTGAGGCAATTGACCAGGGTGGTTTTGACGAAAATCGCCGATTAATTGAAACGCTGCGGCGTAACAGAATGGTTTTTGAAGACCTGTATAGTTCCGACATAAAAATTGCTGTCAAAAATGATATTCTTGAAATAGTTCGGTATCTTATCGAGCTAAAGAATGGTCGCGGCACCATTGATGATATTGACCATTTGGGCAATCGCCGCGTCCGTGCCGTCGGCGAACTCTTGGAAAATCAGTACCGTATCGGCCTTGTTCGTATGGAACGAGCAATCAAAGAACGCATGAGCCTGCAGGAAGTTGAAAACCTCATGCCTCATGACCTGATCAACTCTAAGCCTGTTTCTGCAGTTGTAAAAGAATTTTTTGGCTCTTCCCAGCTGTCCCAGTTTATGGACCAGACCAACCCGTTGTCTGAGGTTACGCACAAGCGTCGTCTGTCAGCTCTGGGACCAGGCGGTTTGACTCGTGAACGTGCCGGTTTTGAGGTTCGAGACGTCCACCCTACCCACTATGGCCGCGTGTGCCCTATTGAGACTCCTGAGGGACCAAACATTGGTCTGATCGCCTCACTATCAACATACGCACGTATCAACGACCATGGCTTTGTAGAAACTCCGTTCCGCATCGTCCAAGAAGGCAAAGTAACTAATGAAGTCCGTTACTTCTCCGCACTTGAGGAAGAAGGGCATGCAATTGCCCAAGCAAATGCAGAACTTGACGCTGACGGACGTTTCGTCAACGATTACAACTCGGCGCGTAAAAGTGGTGAGTTCATCCTTGTTCATCGGGATGAGATAGCTCTGATGGATGTTGCTCCAATTCAGTTGGTATCGGTGGCTGCTGCCCTGATTCCGTTCCTTGAAAACGATGACGCTAACCGAGCCCTCATGGGATCAAACATGCAGCGTCAGGCTGTTCCACTGCTGCGCGCCGACTCCCCTCTTGTTGGAACAGGTATGGAACGTATTGTTGCCCGAGATTCCGGTGTTTCCGTTATCGCCAAACATAACGGAGAGGTTGAATCAGTTGATGCTTCACGAATAGTCGTGAAGATCGATGAAAATGAGATCGATGAGAACGGTACCGGTGTTGATATATATAACCTGATCAAATTCGCACGGTCCAATCAAAACACCTGTATTAACAATAAACCGGTGGTAAAGGTTGGAGACAAGGTTAAACGCGGAGCAGTAATTGCTGACGGACCATCCACTGATATGGGTGAACTGGCTCTTGGGCAGAATATCGTTGTTGCCTTCATGCCGTGGGGCGGATACAACTACGAGGATTCGATCCTCATCTCTGAAAAACTTATAAAAGACGACCGTTACACCTCTATCCACATTGAGGAATTCGAGTGTGTTGCTCGTGATACAAAACTCGGCAAAGAGGAAATAACATCGGACATCCCGAACCTTGGAGAGGAAACACTCAAGGATCTCGATGAATCAGGCATTATCCGCATCGGCGCTGAAGTAAAACCAGGTGACATCCTGGTAGGAAAAATAACTCCAAAAGGTGAAACACAACTTTCACCTGAAGAAAAACTTCTGCGGGCTATTTTCGGTGAAAAAGCTGGTGACGTACGCGACACTTCACTTACTGTCCCTCCGGGTGTTGAAGGGACAGTCATCGGTGCGAAGATTTTTTCTCGCAAAGGAAATGACAAGGATTCACGTACGGAGCTGATCGAGAAAGCAGAAGAGGACAAACTTCGCAAAGATGAACAGGATGAGATCCGGATTATCCGAGGGTCGGCAATTGGCAAATTGAAACGCCTATTGATCGGCAAAACCCTGGCGGTCAAACTTGAAGACAGCAAAGGGAATCTTGTCCTTGCAAAGGGTAAACAAATAACGGAAGAGTCGCTGCAGACCCTGGCACATTCCGTGTGGAGCACCATTTCGGTAAGTGATGACAACGAAACCGATGACAAAGTACACCATATTCTTGAAACTCTTAACCGCCAGATTGATCTGATCAACACAGTTTTTGAGGACAAGATTCAGAAACTGAAGCGTGGTGACGATCTGCCGCCAGGTGTTATCAAGATGGTCAAGATTTACATTTCCATCAAGCGTAAACTTCAGGTCGGAGATAAGATGGCCGGCCGCCACGGTAATAAGGGTGTTGTTTCCCGTATTTTACCGGAAGAAGATATGCCGTATATGGAAGACGGCCGGCCGGTTGAGATCGTTCTTAATCCGCTCGGGGTACCATCACGTATGAACGTAGGCCAAATTTTGGAGACGCATCTGGGGTGGGCTGCAAAGGGTATCGGGTGGAAGATTGAGGATATGCTTGAAAAACATACCTCTGAAGAGAACTTGAAGCTGTATTTGAAAGATGTCTACGGTGACGATGAAGTCGGGGCATTTATTGACGCCCTTGACCGTACGGAGTTACTTAAAGTTGCTCGGCGCCTGCAACGCGGCGTAGCAATGGCTACCCCGGTTTTTGAGGGTGCGTCAGAATTACAGATCAAGGCAATGCTTGGGAAAGCAAATTTTAATTCATCAGGTCAGGTCACTCTATTTGATGGACGTACCGGCGACCCTTTCAGCAACAAGGTAACTGTTGGAGTCATGTACATGCTTAAACTTCACCATCTTGTTGATGACAAGATCCACGCTCGTTCTATTGGGCCATACAGTCTCGTGACTCAGCAACCTCTGGGCGGTAAAGCTCAGTTTGGTGGTCAGAGACTCGGCGAGATGGAAGTGTGGGCCATGGAAGCCTACGGTGCAGCGCATGCACTTCAGGAATTCCTGACTGTCAAGTCGGATGATGTTTCCGGGCGAACCCGCATGTACGAGGCGATAGTTAAAGGCAAACATACTCTGGAACCTGGTTTGCCCGAGTCGTTCAACGTTCTCATCAAGGAACTTCAGTCCCTCTGTCTCGATGTTGACCTGCTCGAAGGCGAAGAAGAATAGTAAAGATTTCCTGGCCAAAGTCTGCGTCATCAGACAAACGGTTTCAGATAAACGGAGGAAAGCATCGTGGAAGATTATTTCAGCTTTTTTGATAAACCAAAAGATCCACTCCACTTTTCAGCTATACGCATATCGATTTCATCTCCTGACAAAATTCGGGAGCGTTCTCACGGTGAAGTAAAAAAACCGGA
>JAQUCQ010000106.1 GCA_028686145.1 Desulfuromonadaceae bacterium
AAAATGGTTCTCAGCAGGAATCAGGGATGCCGTAGCGTAGCTACACGCATCCCACAAAGAATCTCGAAAACTACTACTATATCCACCACAGCAACAGGCACCGACACAGGGGCGTAGGCGGTAAAACCGCTTGATTTCTAAATAGACATTGCGCTGTCAACAAAATATGACGTGTTTTGACTGAGTGGTGTAATTGCAAAAGTCTGTATATCAGAGGACGCTAGGCAAGTAGGGATCACCCGACAATACTTTATAAAAAAGTACATCGATACTGGTAAAATCTCGGTAGAGAAGGGTGGGGGACGGTAAAAACCTTCAAATCGGCACTTTCTGTCGAAGAAAAATAGGAACACTCCAGGTTTACGAAGTTATGCAAAAAAAACTATCTAGCGGATAAGGGTTGAAAATCTGAGCACACTTTGTACTACTAGCCAGTGACATAAAAAACTCACGATCCAGAACGCCAACCGCACTCTCAGACTAAAAATACAACTCACTCACCGATCATCAGGAAAAACAGATCAAAGAGCTTACCAAAGCCATCCCCGGCGTTTTCCATAAATTGTCCAGAAATCACGATCAACGGCCATCATTAGAAACATGGCAATCCTTTTGACATTTATTAGAATCAATGAAATAGTGCCCACAGAAAGGCAAATACACTTTCTTAGCCTACGTCATGTGCAATCTAGACTGTGACAAGTAGCGCAAACAGACTTGGGATGTTGGCCATATCAGTTCAATATACTTTTTAAGAGTGTTGGCCAATGTGACTTTTATATAAAACTTAGCAGGTTACATAAATGTCATTTTAAGGTTTTTTCGAGATTAGCTGGCTTGAGGGTATGTAGGCCGGATCTGATTAATAATAAGTTATACAAGCGACGAAAGGAAAAGAAAAATGCCACAGTTAAAGCAGAGTTTTATAAAGGAAATTAGTGATGCAATTGACAGATCTTGCTTCACTTTGGCTGACTTTCAAGTGGAATTTCCTGATTCTGGTTCCACATTGATGAAAATATTTTTCAAGTACAATAACAACTACAGGTTCATAGTTTACGAAAAGGCTGAAAGCGAAACCATCAATATCAAAGAAGGCTATAGCGTCATGCCTAAGATCCGTGAAGAAAAAAGAAAGTGGGTTACTACCTATCTTCTAGAGGCGCCGTCAGACTACAAAGCTGTTGACGAGGAACCAATTTACAGCCTTGATGAAATCCCAAAGAAAATTCCCCAATGGTGCGTGAACATTCATAAAGAACTTTCCATACCCATAAACTCTAGCGACAATTTTGAAAAGTTTAGAGAGGAACTTGAAGAACTAATCAAGAATGACATTGATGATGAGACAGCAAAATTCAACCCTGATGAAATTGAAAATCTGGCGAAAAAAATTGACTCTCTTTTTGAGAAGTTTGAAGAGTTGAAAGAACGGAACGTGCTTACTGAAGCTGAGCTAAAAAAGGTGAAGGAACAACTTGAAGAGGTGAAATCCTCATCTAAAACTTACCCAAAAGGAGTATGGGCTAGGGTTACAAACAATAGGCTTATCAGAATAATAGTGGATTTTACCAAATCAAAAGAGGGCCGCGAACTGATTACAGACGGCATAAAGGAGATGCTGAAGTAGTATAATCGGGTACCTATTGAAGAGAACAAACGAATCACGTTTGACGTATTTCGCTCGTTGGGATTTGAGCCCCCGCCAACGAATATCTAACCAGGCGGCACACTGTCGTCGCGAGAAACCTGCGCCACTGACGCGCCCCGTTACCGCTGGACAAAGGAGTAATTAATATGGAACAGAACGCATTATATTACCCTCATATCGGTTTGCATAACCCTTCATGGATTAAGGCAATGGCTCTTTTTTACGACAATATCTATCGAATCGTTCCTGATAATGTGATCCCTGAGGATTCTGCTGAATTACAACCATTGCTTGAAGAAGGGTCAATCGGGAAAATGATTGATCCTGCAAAATATTCAAGACAAGCTTCAGAGGAGTTCTTGGCTAAAATTGAGGATTGGAGCGCTGCAGCACTATGCTGCAGTGATGAAGAAGAACAAGCACTATCAAGGCTGCATACTGATAAGACAGATGAACGAGTTCGCGAGCTTTTTCGCGAAGCAGGATTTAAAGAAGAAAATAATTGGATGTATGTTCCGACTGCGCTTGCTTCTAACTTCATGCTCTACATGGCTAACTTGATTGGAACGCAAAATAAATTATCTCTCATTACAAGCGACTGGGGGGCTTGGACTGGTACCAGTTATTTTGGACTTAATGGTCAAATTGACGAATCTATTATTAGCTTAGGAGATGGTGCTGATAACGCATATTCAGAAGCTTTCGGACTTTTTGGGCTTATTTTGAGTGAACTGATTCCTATGAATATTTCAGAGATACCCGCAAATGACATCCTTACATTCCGAGAAAAAAGGCAAGATGAAATTAATAATTTTAGAACATGCATGTATGAGTTACGTGAAGAATTATCAAAACTTGAATCACAAGAAGTAAGGGTTGGGACAATCCAAAACAAGGCGAAAGAGTTAATTCGTGCACAGGAGCAGTATAAGGCTAGTGCTGATATAATTAAAGCAAAGGGTTGGTTTGGTGTTTCACTGATGGGATTTCCTGCACCGATGATATTTGGCCAGCTACTTTCAATTCCTCATGCTTCGACAGTTGCATTAGGTGCTGCGGGGCTTGCAATTGGTGGCTTATTCAATATTCAGAACACAAAAGAAGAACTTAAAAAACTTAATCAGCAAAACAATGCATCATTCTTGGTAGAGTTACGAAAATCTTTCAAAGGTTATACTCGTGCAAGGGGTGGCGGAGATATGAATTACCACGCATTCAATTGCATGGAAGAATATGTAAACGATTAAGCCAGCATAGAATCAAACAGTAATAAACAACTGAATAGTAGAGGCCCAGAGGGGTCAACATTAAAACGAGACAACAGTAAAAAGTGAGGGTCCAATAAGACAGAAGCACCGGCCTAAAACCGCCGGTGTTCTGCCAAGCAGTTGGTAAAAAAATCTAAGGAGGTTTGACATGCAAAAAGGTATTTTTTCAGTTTTACTGGTGATTGCGTTTCTATTGGGCGCTAGCCTGTTTAGAAGTAATGAGGTTCATGCAGCTAAAAAATATAACTACGTTGTCATGGAGCCTGGTTATGACAAAAATAATGTCATGGTTGTACTGAATGATATGTCTAATAAAGGATGGGAGTTTGTTTCAATGATTGGTGAAGGTAAGATACTACTAAGAAAATAATAACAATGAAGTAAACGGGACAAATCGTCGTTTCTCGTTTTTTAAATAAGAGGAGAGGCGTGAAGTTCCAGGCAGTTGGTCACCGAGACAAAAGCAAAAAAACAATTTTATCTGCGCTTTGCGATATTTCATGAAGGTGGAGGAATTCACAATGATTAAACGAGTTCTGGTGTTAATCGCCGTGATCTATAGGATCCATCAAATAAGACAGCGTATAACATCGAATCATATTTGTCGGAGATCAATACCTTTCAAGATTGTGTAATGGAGCTGTTTACGAACTATAGGACAAAATGGCGGAATCCTTCCACGCATGATCATCTTGCAAGATACAGCGAATCAGAGGCATTCCTAGCACTGCTGAGCGTCACATCTTTCGTTGGAATTTTACTGAACCAAATGATCGAAAGACTAGCATTTGAGCAAGAACAGACTCGCCTTACGAGTAGTTCGGCAAGACTCCGCGAATCACTATAGCGCTTCAAAGTTTTGCATCACAGGCTATGATCAGTCAAGTCACATCAGAAGCAGAACTCGCCGCGAATCTTAGGGTCTTTATTGCAACAGTTCTCCCAAACTTGCAGACTCAACAAGAACCAATGTTTCAAGATAACCTATATAATAATATGAATTTATTCAATTATTAACAGGACAGTAGTGATGGAATATATAAAAAGTATATTGGAGAACCGACAATGACGAAGCCGAAAAGGAGTTGGTGACACTTGGCGTGGAAAATAAGCACTGGCGACAGGTTAAAGAAAAGTCTGGGGGTCTAAGACTCTATTTCTGCACTGACCATTTATCCAAAATTATTGATAGGGTCATAGGTAATCTGAAAAGGTGTATACTCCTACCTATAGCCTACCTATTAAACAATATGCTTTTGCAACATACTGATATATAAGTTGTATTATGATTAAAGATATGTTGATCTGGAACTTGACCTGAGGTTAAGACGGGCTACTACAGAGTTATACTGAGTAGCAATAAATTATTATAAACAGATGGTTGAGTGTTTGTTGTTAATGTAATAGTTGATATTGTAATTACGTCGTATTCTGTCCAAATTGGACCATCTTTCATCCATGACAGTCCATAATCAGATCATAGAATTACAACCGTATCGCACATGACAAAAAAAGAAGCCCCCATATCGAGCTGCGAGATGGGGGCTTTTGGGATTTACGCGCTTGAGGAAGAAACGGACGCTGCTTGACCAGTCAACATGGTCTGTAAAAGTGTGGATACTAAAATTCAATATTTGGAGTGCGGATATTCATACAACCAAACATATCAATTTTAAGCGGTTATTGTCCGAGTTTGACATTTTGTTTCACTCTTGCTTCACCATTTTCAGCTTCTGTTGATAGCAATACAATGTCCACACGCCTATTCTTCATCCTACCTTCACTCGAATCATTGTCGCTTATTGGACGATATTCTCCATAACCTACGGCAGAGATTGATTGCGGGGTAAATCCAGTGTTTTCAACCAGATAATGTACTACGTTTGTGGCACGTGCCGTGGATAACTCCCAATTTGAGCGGAATTCGGAAGACTGAATAGGGATATTGTCAGTATTTCCTTCTACTCGAAAGGTATTAGCATATTGATTTAACGTACCTGCAATCGCAGATAATGTTTCGGTAGATTCCTTTTTAAGACGAGCACTTCCTGAATCGAAGAAACCCGCTTCTTTGAGACTGACCACAATGCCACGGTGCGTTATTTCAACACCTACTTTGTTACTAGTTCCGCTTTTTACCAGATACGCCTCGATAGCAGCCTTAATTGACCCATAGTCGGTGTTTGATGCAATCGGTCGTGCCTTGCCTCCAATGCTACTTTTTTGAGCTATAACTGAAGGTAGCGTTTTCATGTCAGGAATAATATTTACTGCCCCGGATTGAATAATTATCGGTTTTCCGCCTGTTCCCGCTTGTGTCATGCCAAAAGCACTTTGGATTGATTGTGCAACTTCTTCCGCTTTCTTCTTGTCTTGCTGACCCATTGCGTACATAACAACGAATACCGCAAACAGAAGCGTTAGTAAGTCTCCGTATGAAACTAGCCATCTTTCGTGATTGGCATGTTTTTCCGGTTCTCGTTTTAGTGCCACAGAACACCTCTTTAAAATGACCGGTCGTCTTATAATGAAGCAAAAAAATTATTGTTTCAAAAAGCGGTCAAAAAATATAGTGACGCACTGAGTTAGAGCATCTACTCTGTTTTCCATTTTCATACGGAGAATACTTCCCGTCCACGTGTCCCAAAACAGAGACGCCAGGTCTTTTGCATCTACATCTCGTCTTGCCAAATCAAGTTCTTGAGCTTTCCGAATATATTCGGCTAAATTATCCCGCATGGTTTCAATCAGTACTTTCATGGCAAAACGACCATCTGAACTGGATTCACATATTTCGGCGGCAATATGGGCTGCGACACTGAATGTATTAACGGCGCAATCAAAATGCCTATCAAGCATTACTTCAAAACAGTCTTTCAGACCCTGGAGAGGGTTCGAGGAGTTAGCATCCATAATGCTATGCCATTTTTCCCAGAAGTCAGCCATATGCCAGCGAGCTATTTCAATACCGAACTCCTCCTTACTCGTGAAGTAATTGTAGAAAGAACCTTTCGGCACATGAGCAGTATCGACAATTTCCTTTATGCCAGTTCCGTGGTAGCCCTTCTTGGCAAACAAAGAAAGTCCGACTTCTAATAGGCGGACACGGGTATTGACTGTATCGATACTTTTTGGGCGGGTCATGGAGTTATTATATGACCGGTCGTATATGATTGCAATAGATATAATAATGGACTTAGAATTGTGAGTAAAGTTTAGACTGAATCGGTTACAGTCTGGATCTTTAACAATGTACTTGACCAAAAACAGAACCCGTGACAAATAGAAACTCTACCTTGCGACTACATCAGCCTTGGTCGCTTTCGCCGGAACGCTGGTCGGATCCACAGCGGAACACCGGTCGTCATCACGTCAGCTCCTTTGGTCGGATTCACTGGTAAAACAGTGACGCAACGATCCTGCCCATAACTGGACTCTCACGTGGAGCGGTGGCGCTCGACCCGGAACGCCTGAAGGGGTTTTTGAACTCTGTTTTGAGCAGAATGCTGATTCCCTGGCCTTTGCCATGTCGCAGATGTTTTCACCGAAGCAGAAGGAGTTGTTTAGGAAGAGGCTGGAAGGGTTGCCCCTGACAAAGACGGAACAGGAGTATTATTCCCGTTCGGTGAAGAAAAAGGTGGTCGCGCTGGCGAACGCGGAACTGCATGGTCTTGCGAGGAAGTTGTTGGAGAAATAAGCGTTGTAGCTTGGTGGTGAACAGGATAGGCGGTTTATTGGCCGCCTATTGAATTTAAATGTTCTTTAACTTATGAATTAGCTGATATTTTGTGATTCTGTTGAAGTCTGTCAACGAACTCTGTATATTTCCGCTTTGCCGTAGGTACAAACTGATTATTAGTAACTTCACTAAATGAATATTCGGGATGCGATTGTATTTCAGCTTGTTCTGTTTTTTCTAAATAGTCTATAAACATTCTTACTTTTACAATCCTATTTTCAAGTTCGTTGTTATATATTTCTTTTATTAATGTATTATTTAAAATATCATCAGAAAGCGGAGTATCAACCATTACCAAATCCAAGTAAGTAAATTCATTACATAGGACTTCATAATAATACTTACCTGCAGCAGTTAATTTAGCATATGTCGCATTGTCAATATTGGTTCTTGACTGGTTGTCATATTCGATAAGATTAAAACCAGACAACCTAACCATGCTGTCTATTACAACATTCTTACGTATAGATATAGATTCAAACACTTCTACTATTTTTCCTATCTCAACAAAACCTCTTCCTACCTGTGATTTTTTATTAGCATTGTCTAGCAAATACTTCAATATCCGTAACAAGTGAAAAGGAGAGTCCGTTATTGAATAATCGAAATCATAAATATTCATAACATGACTTCTTTCTTGAGAATAATGTCGGTACTCTCCAAGCATTATAGACTTGATCAATTGATGATAAGAAAGTTGGTATGTACCGGAATCTTTATACTTACTGAACATCTCTTCAACATACGTATTACCAGAATATATAAAACTATTGAACATACGCAATGCTTCTCGCATATTACCAACAGAAACAGAGTTTATAAATTCTGCAATCTTTTTAGACTGTGAATTTACCCTATAAAGAGAGTCCATTATTATATTAAAAAACAAAGATAAGTCTTCTTTAGGATAATTTTCGTTTGTATTATATTTAATAGTTTTTATAGCAAAGTCTATTCGTTTCAATATCATCTTTAAAAAATCAGGTGATGAAATATGAAACTTAGATATATGATAAGCATCCAGTACGCCTATTCTTGTAGAAGCAATAAATGTTTCTTCACGTAAAGCTAGTATAACTACAGTCTTAAGAGTGTCTTTTATGTGATGCGCGGTTAAGAATAACTTTTCTTGAAAATCAATATCATGCTGATCAATATTATCGATTATTACAGTTGTGGAAAATCCGATATGGTTAGCTAAACCGAATAACGCTTTAAAAAATTCTTTACCTGATGACGCTTTGGGCGAAAAAGATGTCTCGGTTAATATTTTATTTAACTTGTCTTCATATTTATGTTCCCACACTTCATACATTTTATCGAATACATATTGCTCAATCATTTCAATTTCAATTGGTGCATTCCTAAAATCTATGTAAAACCATAGATGATTTTCTCTTTCAGAAATAATCACCTTGAAAAACCTATGTATAAAAGTTGATTTCCCTGAACCAACCCCTCCTAATAAAACCATCATAGACCCATTTGATTTGTCGAAAACTTTCATTTTGAAATCTTTTTCAAATTGGCCAGCACTCTTTGCATCCTCTTCAATTTGGGATATTTTATATTTATGAGCAAAGTGTGGTAGCTTGTCGTTAAAAAACCTTTCTATTTCTTCTGTTAACGGTTTAATTGATTTGTCGTTGACATAACACTCTTTCAATACATCAGTCCTAGCCTCATCCAACAATTCACTAAAAATGAAGTCACATAAAGGTTGCACATAGATGTATAGTTCATTTCTAGCCCATGATTGATCTGGATTATGTATTTCGGAAATAACTTTTTTAAAACTCAATAATTGTTTGGATTTATCCAAATAACTAATAAGAGACCCAGATTTCACAGCATCGAAAGACAATATATTCCACAAAGCACTAAAATTATTTCTTATATCGTCCAAGGAATTAAAAACAATGCAGTTGCCTTCTTTCCAAGGCGCACCTATAGAAATTGCACTAAATATAACCAACTGATACCCGTTAAAAACGGCAGCATATTTGCAACCAGTTTCAACACAATATGAATGAACCTGAGACATCGCACCTGTCAAATTATCTACAGTTGAAATTGAGCCGTTTATTTTATAATTACGACTATTCTTACTTGTTGGTATGTCAAAATACATACCTGATCTTTTCGCCTCTATTGTAATAATTGGAATATTGTTTATTCTCAACTGATAGTCTGTATAACCTACATCAGTATGCGTCTCTCTTTTAATTAATTGCTCTGACCACCCTAGGCAGTCTCTTAAAATAAAATCGATAATCTTGCCTCGCGTATCTGCTTCATTAAGGGTTGTCAGCTCATGTGCGTAGGTATCTGAAATCTTCACAAAAGCCTGAAAAGCATGATCTGGATGCATATTCTCTCCTTTAACTAATAAACAAAGGGCGCCACAATGGGCACCCTTTCAATATCAATCTACTTCAAATTCTTCTTTATCCTCTCCACAGCCTCAATCACATTCTCGCGATGTCCGAAGGCCGACAACCTGGAAAACAACAGTGCCCGTGCATGGTGCAGCGCGGCATAGTAGGCGCGGGAGAGACCGTCGAGGATGAGGTCCAGTTCGACCAGCGCCTCGGCGCTCTTGAGCGAGTCGTTGCCCCGCTGGATCAGAAAGGCAATCGGATCGTCGGAGAGCAGGGCGTCGTTCACAGCGGCACCATGTCCCGTTCGATTTCACGCAACAGCGGAAAATGAGCGGCCTTCTGACGCTCGAAGACATCTCGCGAGAAGATGACCGGCGAGATATCCACCTCGTTTTCCAGCAACTCGTCGTATGCAATGGCGTAGATGGCGCGTTTGGTCTCGAAATCGGCCTTTTG
>JAQUCQ010000107.1 GCA_028686145.1 Desulfuromonadaceae bacterium
CCGTGAGGGCGAAGTTGAGATTGCAAAAAGAATTGAAGATGGCGAGCGCGATGTTGGCGGGGTAATTCTTAATACTCCAATCACTGTCAAGGAAGTACTCTCTCTTGGTGACCGGCTCCGCAAATTTCAGATCAACCCTTCGGAAATCAGCAAGGAGGTTGAGGAAGAAGAACTTGAAGAAGATGAAGAAGATGTTCAGAAAACCAGAATTCTAGAGATAATTGATGCGATTGCAGCCCAGGATCAGTTATTGCTTGAGATATCTGAATCAGTTACAGCAGCTAAAGTGCCGGCAAAGAAAAAAGAGTTTGAAAAAAAGCTGCGTGAGGGAAAAGATCATCAAGCTGATCTTCTGAAATCACTCAGACTAAAGGATCGCCACACCAACAAGGTGGCCGAACGCCTAAAAGAATTATCCGGCCGGGTGGACAAACTGCAGGCTGAGCTATTTGATCTTGAAAAGATGATTCCGGTCGAAAAACTGAAAGTACTACTTGATAAACTGCAAAATGAAGATGAAAAGTGTACGGCAGACCTTAATAAACTCAAACTGGACGAAGAAGAAACCCTAGTCGTGGAGAAACGACTTCGTACTGCAGCTCGCAAGATACAGAAGGTCGAGCAGGAATCAGGATTTAAGGCCCGCGATCTTGCTGCAGCTCTCAAGGCGATCGAAGAAGGTGAGTGCAAGGCACGTATCGCTAAAAGCGAACTTATTGAAGCTAACTTACGACTTGTCGTATCAATTGCTAAAAAATACACCAACCGTGGCTTGCAATTTCTCGATCTTATCCAGGAAGGCAACATCGGCCTGATGAAAGCGGTCGATAAATTTGAATATCAACGTGGCTACAAATTTTCTACCTACGCCACATGGTGGATTCGTCAGGCCATTACTCGCGCCATTGCCGACCAGGCCCGCACAATCCGTATCCCGGTCCATATGATTGAGACAATTAACAAACTGATACGCACCAGTCGCCAATTAGTACAGGAAAATGGACGCGAGCCATCTCCGGAAGAAATTGCCGAACGCATGCAACTGCCACTTGATAAAGTACGCAAAGTTCTTAAGATTGCCAAAGAGCCAATTTCACTTGAAACTCCAATTGGAGAAGAAGAAGATTCCCACCTCGGTGATTTCATTGAGGATAAAGGTGTCATTTCCCCAATTGAAGCGGTCATCAAGAACAATCTTTCGGAAAGTACTGCCAAAGTTCTTGCAACACTGACACCACGGGAAGAAAAAGTTCTCAGAATGAGGTTTGGCATTGGAGAAAAAAGTGACCACACGCTTGAAGAGGTAGGCCAGGATTTTGAAGTTACGCGCGAGCGCATCCGGCAAATTGAAGCGAAAGCTCTGCGAAAATTGCGCCATCCCAGCCGGAGCAAAAAATTAAAAAGTTTTGTGGATTAATACTGTGAAATATATTTCAAACATCGCTCGCCTGCTTATACTGGCACTTTTCATTGTCGTTGTTTCTTTTTCCACCGGCAACTCTACAGAAATTGATGATGCCACAGTTTTTGTAGACGCTTTTAATGCTTACCAGCAAAAAGACTATTTACTGACGGTAGAAAAGTGTGATCAATTAAATAAGATATTTCCGGATTCACCACTTCGAGATGTAACCTTACTTCTTACTGCTCGCGCCAGTTTAAAGTCGGGAGACAACACACGTGCAGCAAAATCTGTTACCAAGTTTTTAACTGAATTTCCGGAAAGCAGCCTGAATACATCCGTTGAAGACGAATTGAGGGTACTGGCGAATCGTTACCAAAAAGGAGAGGTTCTTCCGTATAACAAAATTCTGCTGGCAGCAGCACGGAAAGTTCGTTCTGACAGAATGGCGCAAGAACGCGCTGCAGCACTGAAGTTGGAGATGGAGCGTATAGCCAAAGAAAAAGCTGAGCAGGAACGCGTGGCTCGTATTAAACTTGAAGCTGAAAATCGCGAGAAGGAACGTGTGCTCGCAGAGAAACGCGCCAAGTCGAGCATAAAAGTGGCCATCATGCTGCGTGATACCGCAGGACCGTTCCCCGTTGGAGACACCGGCACCTTGCCGGTTGAGATCTCTAACGAAGGGAAGAACGGTGAAGACTTTCTTCTGACGCTTGCATCTGCCCCAGGATATGACGCCATAGTGAGCAGTGCCAACAAACCTGAGGAAAAAATAACGCAGCTCCACCTTGATGCGGGTGAAACGTTCAAAGGATTTATTACATTCAAAATGCCACCGGGAATGGTTGATGGCCATCGTTCCATTATGAACATTCAAGCTGTATCAGCAAAATTTAGTGACGTCAGCTTCCAGAAAAAGACCGTACTTATAAGCTCAGCCCCGCTCGTGCGTGCAGTAGCAAAACTTGCAAGACAGCACGTTGCTCCTGGTGAAAAACTTCGCTACCGTGTTACAGTTCTGAATGCAGGTTCATTGTCCGCCAAGGATTTGACTGTTCGGGTCCAGCTCCCCCCAAATGTGGACTTCCAGGGGACCTCTGATGTATTGTTCAAACAGGAACCAAACGGAGCGCTTGACTTTAAAATTGATCAAGTAGAGATAGGCAAACTGGCAGAAATTAATCTGGATGTAAAGATACGCGAAGACTGCCCCGTTGGTCAGGAGTTACGGGGGCATGTTGAGGTAGACAACGCCAGCTTGCAAAGAAAAGCCATCTTCACAGCTAATGCTTCTGTCGTAAAGTAAAAACAAAAAAGTTGTTAACGACGGCCTCAGAAACAATAGTTATCTGAGGCCGTCTCTTGCCTAAAGTAACACCAGATTGTCGCGATGGATAATGACATCTCCGTAGTGGTACCCAAGTATTCCTTCAATCTCCACACTCTTGCAGCCAATCAGGCGGATTGATTCATTGCTTGAATAATCCGACAATCCCCGCGCAAATTCAATATCATCCCCTCCACACACCCTGACGCAGGCTCCCCGTTCGAAGCGCCCTTCAACTCGAACAATGCCTGAAGGAAGCAGACTCTTACCTTTCTTCAACAACGCATTCCGTGCACCATCATCCACAATTATTCTGCCGGAAGGTTTCAGAGTATAGGCAATCCAATGTTTCCGACGATTCATACCAATTGTAGAAGGCAGAAACAGAGTACCGACTTCGCGTCCCTGCAAAGCTGAAACAATAATGCCACTCAACTTTCCAGACACCATAATAGTAGCAACACCATTTTTCCCGGCTTTCTTGGCTGCAGCGACCTTGGTTGCCATGCCTCCGGTGCCGACAGCTGAACCGGAGCCACCGGCAGCACGCTCTACCTCACGAGTTATCCCCTTAATCAGAGGAATCAATATTGCGTCCTGATGAGTGTTGGGATCAGCACTGAAGAATCCTTCAATGTCTGTAAGGATAAGCAGTAGATGCGCTTCTGCCACGTTGGTGACTAAAGCAGAAAGGTTATCATTATCTCCAAACTTGATCTCGTCAACAACGACAGTATCATTTTCGTTGATTATCGGAATTATTCCGAAACCAAGGAGAGCATCCAGAGTAGCCCGTGCATTAAGAAAGCGCTGCCGGCTTCCAAGGTCTTCACTGGTTAAGAGCACTTGAGCAACCTTGAGATTGTGGGGAGCTAAAGACGTTTCATATGCCTGCATCAGACGTGTCTGACCAACTGCAGCAGCAGCCTGTTTGTGCGGGATAGTCTGTGGCTTGGCTGCAAGTCCAAGCTCGCTTCTCCCCGCTGCTATGGCACCGGAGGAAACAATAATGACTTGCAGACCTTGCTGGCGTAGAGTAGCAACTTCATCACAAATTCTTGCAATGACAGCAATATCCAAGGCACCTGCTGAGTCAGTCAGCACTCTGCTACCAATTTTTATGACAACTCGTTTAACAGTTTTGAGCAGCTCCTTACGCATCACCATACCTCTTCTGGCTTACCCCACAAACACCTGGCAATTTCATCCAGTAGTGGTTCAATTCCTTCTCCGGTAGCTGAGGATATTGGAAACACCTTAATTCCTTTTCCTTCAAACCACGCTTGCATTGCAGGGAGTTCAGCTCTTGTTTGTGGCAGATCAATCTTGGTTATTAGCACGATTTGTTCCTTTGCACCCAATTCAGGACTAAAAAGAACCAGTTCGCGATTGATCGATTCATATTCAGCCCGCGGGTCTCGATCCGGCATCCAGGAAATATCGACAAGGTGCAGAAGAATACCGGAACGTTCCAGATGCTTGAGAAAGCGATGTCCGAGCCCGGCACCATCATGAGCCCCCTCGATAACACCGGGTATATCAGCCATCACAAAAGAACGATAATCCTTATACGGTACGACTCCCAGTGAAGGTACCATGGTGGTAAAGGGGTAATCGGCAATTTTGGGACGGGCTGCAGATATTTTACTTATCAAGGATGATTTCCCGGCATTAGGCAAACCAAGGAGCCCGACATCAGCCATAAGCTTCAACTCCAGCCGCAATTTACGTTCTTCATGTTCTTCACCCGGTTGGGCAAATTTCGGTGCCTTGTTCGTCGCGGAGGCAAAACGGGCATTGCCTTGCCCACCCCTCCCCCCGTGCAGCAGAACCACACGCTGACCCTTCTCAGTCAGGTCTGCCAGGATTTCATCGGTTTCAGCATCCTTGATCACGGTTCCAACAGGAACCTTGATCAGCAGATCCTTGCCTCCGGCACCGTGTCGGTTTTTGCCCATACCGTTATGGCCATGCTCGGCCTTCTGATGTGGTCTATGGCGCAACTCCAACAAAGAAGAAAGACCTGAGAGCGCTTCAAAAATGACGTCCCCCCCCTTGCCGCCGTCGCCGCCACTGGGGCCACCAAATTCAATAAATTTTTCGTGACGGAATGCGACACAACCGGCACCACCGTGACCCGAGCTTGCAAATAATGTTACTTCATCAATAAACTTCATCAAGTTACTCCCCATTCAACCAGGATTGAATCGCTTGTAAGCGTTCATTCCATGCATCAGTCAGCCGCTCTTTGAGAAACGCCATATATAAACTGTCAAACAACTGCAACCCCTGGTCTATCAGGAACATCCGCTCATAAAAAACAGCTTCCCGCTCACTCATCTGATCAACGGTAGAATCCTTTTCAACACGGACCTGAGGGCACTTGAAAGAGGCAAAACCAAACGTATCACCTTTAAGAGTAAGCTTCCAGGGATTCTCATCTTTTTCCATGCAAATGGTAGCGCTGGTAATTCGTTTTCCCCCTTTAAGAGCAGATATGGCCTCCAGATAACTATCCTGAGAACCCGAAACCGTTACTTTTTGAATGCCACCTTCTTCGCCGCCACCTTGGAACTGAATTCGATCATCAATCCAGGCAGAGAATTTTTCGCCATTAGCAATATGACCAGGGCAACAGACGGAAAACTCCCCCTCTCCATTAACTCCCCGCTGGAGAAGCCATAACATAAATTCCCAACCGAGCCACTGGTTATCACGAATTAAAGCGACTACGGCATCAGAACCTGCCTGATTGGCAGCTTCCAAAGCGTCACGCATCTGTCCTTCCAGCAGTTTTTGAGCCCTGGCAAACGGGTGAATAATAACCGGGCTAAAACCTTCAAAGGTTTTACGAAAGATATCTTCAAAACGCTCAATGACTTTGGTCCCAAGGCTATAGAGAGTGAGTACTCCGGTTTTCTGGTCCCACACGATATCAACAATAGAAGGGACAGGAAGACACCTGGTCAGGAGTCGCAGTTGAACCAGTTCTTTGATTTCTTCGCGCTTATGCTTTGGAGTTCTCCGTAAATTAGGATTTTGAGCCAGAAAAGCACCCTCTTCACGCCCGGTATGCGATTTAAGAACCGCAGCAGGAATTTTTCGTTGATCTCTGCGTAAAGAAAATACGACAAAATTATCACGCCAGAAATCGGATGGCACTTCAAAAGAGGAATCGTCTGGTTTATCAACCAGGGTCCATCCTTCAGCAAACTCCTCAGTTGAATTTTCAATAGACTGAAATCCACGCTCTGCCAGTTTTTTTGAGAACCATTGAAATTGATCATTTTTGGGCATTTCACCCGTTACAGCAAACTGGGTGATACTTACAGTGTTGGCATATACGCCCATAACTAGTTTTCCTTTCGTTTACTTGCCCAATAATCGAGCATATTCTTTAAGAGATAATGAACTGTGCCAGTGTCCGCTCAGTTTACCAATTATTGTGCCACCCCAAAACACCAGTAATACCATAACAGCAAAGACAATTCCGGGCACAGCATAACGTTGAATTATGCGCATTGAAAGAGCGTTATTGAATCGACAGTGGCTAATGCAGCGCCAACAGGCAATACATTCTGAAGAAGCAACACTTTTTTTGTGCATGACGTCTATATAGGTTGGGCAGACCTGACTACAAATTCCACACGACACACAGCGTTCAGAGTCTCTTGTTACACGCAGCGGTGAAAGTACAGCAACAAGACCAAGCAGAGCACCGTATGGGCAAAGATAGCGACAAAATGGATTTTTCAAAAAAAAGGATAATACCGTTAGCACCACTATAACAACCATCGTCAAAGAGGACATGTGCAGAAAAAAATTCAGCAGACGAACATCAGCAATCATATGGTCATCTGAATGTATGAACCCGATGAGCGCATCGGGTGACATGGCAATAACAACAATATACACAAAAAATATCAGTAGCAGGTATTTCAGGCTCCGTAATGAGACATCAAGCCACATCGGCAAACGCCAGTTACGGTGAAACAGACGGAAACCAACCTTCCAGGCACATTCAGAAAGCGCCGAGACCGGACAGATCCAAGAGCAAAATGCGCGTCTGAGCAATAAAGAGACCAGGATTACCGTTAAAAAGATAACCACAGCCGCCGGGTGAATTGAGTTAATTCCACCTCCTTTTAGCCAGGAAACACTACCAACCAGGCCGGAGATCGGCAGAAAACCGTCAATTCCATCCGGGCGAGCAACTACAATCTCTTTAATGCCTGAACCGATACCTTGAACAAACAGATAGAAGCGGATTCCAAGCCAGACCATAAACCCGAGAAAACCAAATTGTATCAGGATTCGCAGAGGTTGCATATAACGGGAGGACATAACGTTCTCCAAAATTGGCAAGGGCGGTATCGTATAAGTCACGACACCGCCCCTTGACTATTCACCCGGGTAAAATAAACAATCCATCGGAAAAAATCAACCGAGACTAACCCTCTTTCAAAATATAGCCCTGTCCACGAACAGTATGAATCAGTTTAGTTGGGAATTTGCCATCAACTTTCTTACGCAGATAGTTTATATAAACGTCAATAATGTTTGTAAATGTTTCAAATGGATATTCCCAGCAGTTATCGGCAATGTTTGCACGTGAAAGCACATTCCCCGCATTTCGTACCATATATGCCAGCAAATTATATTCTTTCGCGGTAAGGACAATCTCGGTTTGGCCTCTCCACACTTTGTGGTTAACCGGGTCAAGCCGCAGGTCAGCAAAGCGGATTTCTGCACCACGATCCTGTTCGCTGCGTCTGATGAGAGCTCTTACTCGCGCTTGTAGCTCTGCAAATGCAAAAGGTTTCAGCAAATAATCATCAGCGCCTGCATCAAGACCGGAAACGACATCAGCAGTTTCAGCTTTTGCTGTCAGCATGAGAACGGGAACCTGATTGCCTGCCTCACGCAATTCATGCAATACAGTCAGACCATCCTTCTTTGGCAACATGTAATCAAGAATGATCAAATCAAATTCACCACTACTGGCGCGCTTAAGCCCATCAGCTCCGTCATAACTGAGAGTCACCTGATAGCTGTCATCCTCAAGCCCTCGCTTAATAAAACTGGCAACTTTTTTTTCATCTTCTACTATTAGAATCTTCATTTCAGTCTCCTTTTAGATAGTGATTAACAGAATCGTTTAAATTAGGTTCCGCCACTCATCTCCATTCGTCTCATAATTTCAGATGCTGCTTCCTCAACCGATTTGTTAGTAATGTTAAGAATATACCATTCCGGATGTTTTCTATATAATTGCCGACATGCTGATATCTCGTCTTCTACCAGCTGGTAGTCGTTATAACTGCCGCGCGGACTCTGCCGCATGTTTATCAGCCGGGATGTGCGGATTTCAACAAGTCGC
This sequence comes from Desulfuromonadaceae bacterium, assembly GCA_028686145.1. Taxonomy (GTDB): domain Bacteria; phylum Desulfobacterota; class Desulfuromonadia; order Geobacterales; family Pseudopelobacteraceae; genus JACRCG01. Next base: position 8,110 of record JAQUCQ010000107.1, read on the forward strand.
TTCGGGTCAATCAACAGACCAACAATCTTTGTCTGTTCAATTTCGAAAAGCTCTTCAGGTGGCGCTATGCCAAAAACTATCGGCACATTTGCCACCTTGTATCCCTTATGTGCAAGATACATGGAAAGCGGCGTTTTTGAAGATCGAGAGACTCCAACAAGTACAAGGTCCGCTTTATGTAAATACCTAGTTTCCTGTCCATCATCATGTTTGACGGTAAAATTGACAGCCTCAATCCGGCGATAATAATCTGTATCAATACGATGAAGTAAACCGGGCTTTTGTCGTGAAGGTGCTCCAAGATAACGTGACAAACTGTAGATAAGCGGGCTAAGCAAATCAACAGTCACAAGCCCACACTCTTCAGCCACACGCTCAACAGTCTGGGAAAGCAACGGGTCAACAAGAGTATAGACAACGAGACCAGGTGTAAGCACCGCAGTGGACAATGCTTGTTTAACATCAGATTGGGTGGTAATTTTGAAAAGTCGATGAACACGCACATCCTCTTCGTAAAACTGCGAGAGAGCCGCACGAATAACCCGTTCAGCTGTCTCGCCAGTTGAATCAGAAAGGACATAAATGGTTTTCATATTTTTCTGCGTTAACCTCAACCCTTAATGAAAATATACGCTACTATTCTAATGAGAATGTACGTCCTCGCAACCACATTGTCAAGTTTATTTTGTATTTACTAATACAACGTATACGTAATAAAAATAAACAGATAAATATTGACCAAACATGAATGATGGCTATACTGTATACATACTATAATATTAAGGAGGTTTTACATGGGAAGAGAATACACACTGCAAGAAGCTATCAGTCTTGCAATTAAGGCGGAAAAGGATAGTATGGATTTTTACCGCCGGGCAGCATCCGCAGCAACAAACGAAAGAGCCCGGAAAGTTTTGGAACTTCTCGCTAACGAAGAGGTTGGCCATTTGAAAGCTTTTTTTGACCATTATAAAGGTCAGGAATTTGGTGACTTAACGACCTATATGAACTCTCCAGTTGACAAAAAAAATCCTACCTACATGAAGCTGGAAAAAGCCATCGTTGACGATATGGTTGAGCAAAAAGCACTGGAACTTGCACTTGCTGAGGAAATGGCTTGTATCGGGCAATATACGCAACTATCTCAAGGCGTAGTAGATCCAGCTGTTCGATCAGTTTTTGAACGGGTTGTTAAAGAGACGCAAGTACATTATTCTTTAATTGAATCAGAATATGCCCATATCATGGGTATGGTTCATGAAAGTGATCAGGACACATTTGTGAGGGAATAGGTGTTTGTGGTTTTAGTAAATTTGCTGTTTTAGCTTTTTAGTCGTTGTTATTACCCAGTCTTTTGATGATTATTTC
>JAQUCQ010000108.1 GCA_028686145.1 Desulfuromonadaceae bacterium
GTCTGATTACCCACTCACTACGATTGACCGTATTGTGGAAGAGACCAGTACGGTCTACTCTCTTCCTTTGTTCTACGAACGACTGAATGAGACGATCAACCATCCTCGCAGTTCCATAGAAGATATATCCAAGATTATTACTGAAGATCAGGGACTCACAGCCCGGTTGCTACGGCTGGCCAACAGTCCCATGTTTGGCTGCTATGCAAAGGTAGATTCCATCACAAAGGCGGTCACCATTATTGGAACCCAGCAGTTGCGTGATCTAGCTCTGGCAGCTTCGGTCATGGGAGTGTTTAAAGGGATTCCAGAGGATCTGCTGAATATGACCTCCTTCTGGCGCCACTGTATCGCCTGCGGCATTATTGCCCGCAGCCTGGCGGTGTATCGGCGCGAGTCGAATGTGGAACGCCTTTTTGTCTCCGGCATGCTTCACGATGTGGGACAGGTTGTGCTGGCGTCAGCCCGCCCTGATGTGAGCCGTGAACTCCTGGAGGCCCATCGGGATACCGGTAAGCTCTATTTGGAGCTGGAGCGGGAGCGGCTTGGGTTTGACCATGCCGAGTTGGGCGGGGCGCTGCTGAAAAAGTGGAAGATTCCGGCAAGTATCGGTGAGCCGGTTGCATGCCATCATAAGCCTGGATCTGCCGAACAATTCCGACTTGAGACAGCTCTGATTCATCTTGCGGATATTATCTGTCAGGCCATGGAGTTTGGGCAGGGAGCAGAGTGGGGTGTGCCGCCACTTGATGAACCGGCCTGGGAGAGATTGGGTCTCTCAACCCATATGCTGGGAGCTGTTTTGAAACAGTCGGAGTCACAGATAACTGAGACATTTGATATTCTGTCGGGAGCGACGAATGACTGACCCGAACATATCCAGTTCTCAGGAATTTCTCCAGGAACGGGTCAGCTATCTTGAAGAGTCCAACCAGCGTTTCATGGCGATTTTGGAAATGCTTGCCTCCAGCAGTGAGTTTCAGGGCGATCTTAGCCGTGCCAATGATGGAGAAGGGATTTACAAAGCGACAGCCAACCAACTGATGCGGCTTTTTTCATTTCAATCCATGGGATTTCTGGATAGCCAACCTGATGGCAGTTTTGAACTGCTGGTGGCTGACCCTGCTGATGCGTATAACTCACTGCAAGCCTTGATTGATGCCCGCGTGATGGACGGTACTTTTGCGTGGGCACTTAACCGTAACCAGGCGGTCCTTGTTCCGACAGAGCGGGGAGAAACCCTTCTGTTGCAGGTTGTTGCCACCCAGTCCCGCATCCGGGGAATGTTTGTCGGCACGCTTTCGGGCAGTTCGGTTGCTTTAGATGCGGCTTCGTTGAATGCTCTTTCGATTGTACTGTATACATGCGCCTATGCTCTGGAAAGTACTGTTTTGTACGCTATGCTGCGTGATCACACCCAGAATCTGGAAGAACGGGTGCAGATGAGGACCCATGACCTGGAAGAGGCCCGGCGGCAGGCAGAGGCAGCCAGTCTGGCTAAAAGCGATTTTCTGGCCAATATGAGTCATGAGATCCGCACCCCCATGAACGGAGTGATGGGAATGACGGATCTCATGTTGCAAGGTGGTTTGACTCCGGAGAAAGAAAAGCTGTATCTGCAAGCTATCAAGGATTCTGCCGACAGCCTACTGATGATTATCAATGATATTCTGGACTTTTCAAAAATCGAAGCAGGCAAATTTACATTGGAAGAAACCCCGTTCAGTCTTCGGATTGCTGTGGAGCGCTGCTTGAATGGGCTTCTGGTAAGGGCCGAAGAAAAAGGGCTCAAAGTAAGACACAGTATCGACTCATCAGTTCCTGTCTGTCTTATCGGAGATCAGGGGCGATTGCGTCAGATATTGACCAATCTTGTGGGGAATGCAATTAAATTCTGCCATCAGGGAGAGGTCTCTGTCGAAGTTGATCTTGCCTCAGTGAAGATGGATGATGTTGTTCTGCATGTTCGTGTGGCCGATACAGGCATCGGCATTACGGAAGAAGCCTGCCAGCGAATCTTTAACCAGTTTGAACAGGCTGACAGTTCCACCACAAGAAAATACGGTGGGACCGGGCTTGGTCTGGCTATTAGCAGAAAACTGGTAGAGTTGATGAAGGGAGAAATCTGGGTAGAGAGCCGCCTGGGAGTCGGGAGCTGTTTTCATTTTACTGTCCGTTTCAAGTTGGGAAATGAAGATCTATTGGCGACGGAAAAGAGTGAAATGTTTGTCGCAAGCCGACTCCAGACTGCTCCACTGGGTATTCTTCTTGCTGATGATGTTGAAATCAACCGTGCCTTGGTGCAGGCAATTCTAGAACCTTATGGTCACCAGATAACATGTGCCGAGGATGGGCGGAAGGCCCTGGAGATTTTTGCAACCAAGCAGTTCGATATAGTGCTGATGGACGTCCAGATGCCGGAAATGGATGGGCTGCAGGCCACCCGCGCCATCAGGGAATACGAGCGAACCATCGGTCGCAACGTACCTGTGCCGATCATAGCTATGACGGCCTTTGCCGGGAACGAGGATCGACAGGTCTGTCTTGATGCCGGGATGAACGAGTATCTTACCAAGCCGATCAAGCCTGCCCAGCTGTTGCAGCTGCTACATGAATTCAGTAACCGTCCGATAGAAACCGCTACAGTGATGGTAACAGATATTCAAGATACAACGGCGTCAAAAAGTGCTTTGGGCGCCCATGATGGAACGCTTGCTGTCTTTGCCCAGAATGAACTGTTGGAACGGCTTGGAGGCCGGTCGGAGATGATCTCCCGCTTTATAGGGCTCTTTTGTAAGGGAGTTTTTCCGCAGATAGAGGGGTTGGTTACGGCGCTGGCAGCGGAGGATTCAGACGGTGTCAGGAGGCATGCTCACGCGATTAAGGGGTCGGCGGGAAATATCGCAGCTCTGCGGATGCAAGATACGGCTGCGCTGATTGAAAAAGCAGCCAAAGAGGGTGATTTGACAGCTGCGCCGCAGCGTCTTGTCGCGTTACAACAGGAATTTCAAGAATTTACTGAGGTTGTCGGCGCGCTGGGGTTTGTAACTGAAGTCAAATGAATGCCCATGTGGGAGGAATATGATGCGCTGTCTGGTTGTGGATGATGATGAACTGGGCCGAGAGCTGATAGTTCAATATCTGGAAGGGGTTGTGGACTGTGAAACGGCGGAAAATGGTGTGAGGGCCGTTGAGATGTTCCGCGACGCGTTCGAAGGTGGTGTCCCTTACGGACTGATAATCCTGGATATTGTGATGCCGGAGATGGACGGACATGCTGCAGCAAAAGAGATTCGTCTGATTGAGAAGGAGTGGGGAGTCTCGATAAGTGACGGAGTGCCTATTCTGGTGCTTTCATCATTGAATACTCCTCATGACGTAATTCAGGCGTATGTCTCAGCCAAGTCGGCGGCACATTTGGTGAAGCCGGTGCACCCTGAAAAGCTGCTCGGAACGTTAAGCAAACTGGGAATATGCAAATAGCCGCGATGACACTGGAAGATGTAAGCGTGATGTAAACGCCCGATCCAGAATAAATTTTATTTTGGTATTACCCGTCATTGTGTTAGTACAATTATGTCGTCACATAAAAACTACTCAAAAGGTCGTGTATGGCCGAAAAACAGTTTGTAAAGGGAGCAGAGACGGTCAGTCGCTTTGAAATTAAGCGCCACGGATATACCCTTACGTTTGAAATCAGCCCGGACGGATTGGAGTGTTACTGCATCTACGAACCGACAACTATCGGTGGAACGCCGCTTACGAATTCCGAGCTGCAAGGGCATTTGACACAGTTCAAGATTTCGGTAGGGATTGTTTCCGAGTCGGTATCCACGCTGCTCAATTCCGCTGCTAGTGCAAAGTCTGTGAGTCGTCTGCTACTTGCACGGGGGATTCAAGCGACTCCCGGTGAAGATGGACAGATTGTCATGGGAGTTGCCGATGATCTCGCAAAAGAGGAAACTGATGAAGATAATGCTGGAACGGTGGATTTTCGTCGGGTGCAATCATTTCTGAATGTTGATGCGGGCGAACTGGTTGCAACGATCAAGCCTCCAGGATGTGGACAGCCCGGTAGAACAGTCACCGGGAAATTAATCTCGCCACTGCCAGGCTCTCCGGTCAAGCTTGAAATCGGACAGAATGTCCGGTTGAGCGACGATGGTGTGACTCTTTTTGCTGAGGCTACTGGGCGCGTTTGTTTGCGGGAAAACACAATTTCTGTTGAAGATATTTATGAAATTAACGGTAATGTTGATTTTAAGGTCGGCAACGTTGCTTTCAAGGGGTATGTTGAGGTTAAAGGAGATGTCCTGGACGGTTTTTTTGTCAAGGCAACCAAAGGGATTAAAATACTCGGAAATATTGGCGTTTGCACGATTGAGTCGGAAGGCGATATCTCGTTTTGCGGCATGAATGGGCAAGGGACGGGGAAAATTGTCTGTGGCGGTTCAATCTCCGCCAACTTCATTTCCGACGCTGTGGTAGAGTGTGCCGGCAATATTACTGCAGAAATCGAGATCCGGAGTTCTCAGATCAAGTGCCTTGGTGTAATATCCGTCAATAGGGGGGGGCTGACCGGGGGGGAATATTTTTCACTGGCCGGCATCGAGTGCGTTAACCTGGGGAGCAGAACAGCACTTCGAACTCGCGTAGTTGCCGGTGTGCACTATGGCGACCTTGAGGAACTCAACTCCTTGTTTAACGAACTGAAACTGTTGGTTGCAGAGTTCACTGCTGCACCAAAAGGAAGCGTTGATATGAAGGAGTTTGCAAAAAAACGTGCCGCAATTACAGAGCGGACTCAGAATGTTCGCTCAAGAGTCTATGAACAGTGCAATCCGAAGATAAATGTAAAAAATATCCTTTATGAGGGCGTCAATATAACTGTTGGAATGATAAGCGACAATATCCTTGAAGAACGCAAGGGGCCGGTTAGCGTGATAGAGAATACCATTGAAGGCGGTTTTCGCTTTCTTGGAATGACCCCACTCTCTTTCACGGCCCAGATGATTGAACAGTCTTTTATACAGCAGCATCAGATTGAACAGCAAAAAAACCGATCAAGTATACAGGAAGGTGGCGCATGAAGGCCTTGATTGTTGATGACGTAGAGATGAACCGTGAATTACTCGCCATTTTTCTCGAAGGGCGTGCCACTTCCGTTTTTGCTGAAAGTGGCGAAGAGGCACTGAAGCTGGTTGAAAGTGCTATTGGGACTGATGCCTATTTTGATCTGATCTGTATGGACATTTCAATGCCTGGTATGGATGGGCATGAAGCCCTCAAAAAAATAAGAGAAGCGGAGGCTGCGTCGGGAAGCGCGCGGGCGACCGTTTTTATGGTGACCGGCAGCAGTTCGCCTGACGATATGTTTGATGCCCTGATTAATGGTGGTTGTGATGATTATCTTACCAAACCACTGATGCAGCAAAGTTTTAACGAGCTTCTTGTCAAGCATGGGCTATGTTGATTTTAGAAAGCTGCCATCCCCGTTATAGGACGGCGAATTTTATTTTGATTCCACCATGTCGCTGTGCTAAGAATAAAAACAGTTAACATATTATTTGATGCCTAGATAAAAGGAGTCTGCCATGTCAACCAATAATGATAACGCAGCCGCTGCTGTGATCGCCTTTGTTTCCGGTGCTGTTATCGGTGCCACCGCCGCCTTGCTGCTGACCCCGTCCCCTGGTCGTGAAATGCGTGGGAAGCTTACAGGGTTGGGAGAGACCGCTGCCGATCGGGTGAAGCGGCTTGCCCGTGAAGCAAAATACCGGGTTACCCCCAAAACCAGAGGTGCTGATTATGAATATGACGGCGGGGATGCTTGGATATAACCGGACCTGCTCGATATGGAGCTTAAATACGGCTCAACAACAGTTACTTTTGAACTCCCGCCGGAGCGTCTGGTGGGAGTTATTGCTCCTTCCAGCGTTTCCGTAGATAAATCCCCTGCTGATATAATTGAAGATGCGCTGGATAGCTGTAGTTACTTTCTATCCTCTTTCAGGCCGGGCGAAAAGGTTGTCATAGTCACCTCTGATATTACCCGCTATACCGGTAGTGAGATCTATCTCCCGCTGCTGCTTGAGCGTCTGAACCGCCAGGGAATTGCCGATAATGATGTTGAAATTGTCATTGCGTTGGGCATTCATCGCAAGCAGAGTGGGCATGAACATAGCAGGATTCTTGGCTCATTATACGGCCGGATTCGTGTTTCAGACCATGAATGTGACGATCACGATGCATTGACCTGTGTCGGCACTACCTCAAACGGTATTAACGTTAGCATCAATCGCAAGGCGGTGGAGGCTGATCATCTGATTCTGACCGGTACAATTGGTTTTCACTATTTTGCCGGTTTTGGTGGTGGACGCAAGAGCGTCTTGCCGGGAATAGCCAGCCGAAAAGCCTGCATGGCCAGTCACTTTGCGGTGCTTAATCCGGGTGAAGGGGCCGGCAAGAACCTGCTGGCAGTTACCGGGAATCTTGAGGGGAATCCGGTCCATATCGCAATGACTGAAGGATGCGCTCTGGCACGGCCAGCCTTTATTCTCAATACCGTGCTGGGTACTGACAAGCGCATCATCGCTGCTTTTGCCGGTGATTGGCGTGAGGCACACGAAACGGGGTGCCGGTTTTATCGTGAGAGATTTGCCTACCCGCTGGTGGAAAAGGGCAATCTTGTTGTCGCCTCCTGCGGGGGTTCCCCCAAGGATATTAATCTGATTCAGGCCCATAAGTCGATGGAGTATGCCGCGCAGGCTCTCAAAGATGGCGGAGTGATGATCTTGCTGGCGGAGTGCCGCGATGGCTTCGGTAACAGTACCTTCTTTAACTGGTTTCGCTATAAACATCTGGACGAGTTTGAAGCTGCGCTTCGCATGCAGTATGAGATTAATGGCCAGACCGCGTATTCGCTGCTGCAAAAAGCGCAGCGTTTTCGAATTATTTTAATATCGCAGTTTCCGGCACGGCAGGTTGAGGAGATGGGCATGATCCCGGCGGGAACCTTGACTGAAGCGATGGATATGGCGGTCGGAATACTGCCCACAGAGTGGCGCTGCTATCTGATGCCTGATGCGGGAAGTGTGCTGCCGGTTGTTGCTGGATGATCGGACAATATTGAGAAAATTACCGATTACTTCGTTCGCTGGCACGCAACCGTCGGTCCTCTGTTTACTATCTATGAGGAAGTGAATAAATGAAATTGCACGAACAACTCAAATCGCTTGGCTCCGGAACTACTGCCTATGGTTATGACAAACCGGACGCGGATTTGTTGGAAGCATTCCCAAGCCCATTTGCCCAGTCAGAGTTAAACCCTGTCGGTGCCGTTGGTACATTGCATATTGAATGTCCCGAATTCACTTGCCTCTGCCCAATGACCGGGCAACCTGACTTCGGGAAGATCGTCATCGATTACCAGCCAGGGCAGCTTTGTGTTGAGAGCAAGAGTTTGAAGCTGTATCTCGGCTCATTCCGGATGCATGGTGAATTTCACGAAGCCGGCGTTAATCGCATTTGTAACGACTTGGTGAAGCTGCTTAGCCCGGTATGGCTGACGGTACGGGGCGAATTTACCCCGCGCGGCGGCATTCCATTCTGGCCCACGGCGGAATTTCGCAAGAAATAGCCAGCTATTTTATATAAATTATTAAGGAGATCTCGCAGTTATGTTTTCTACGTCCGACTTTAAAAAGGGGCTTGTCATCCAACTTGATGGCGCTCCCTGTTTGATTGTTGATATCAACGTCAGCTCGCCCACCGCGCGTGGCGCTAACACAATGGTAAAGACCAAATACCGCAACCTGATTACTGGCCAGGTATTGGAGAAAACCTTCCGTTCCGGCGATAAGGTGGATGAGGCTGATTTCGAACGGCATAAAGGGCAGTTCCTGTATGCTGACGGTGGCAACGGTGTTTTTATGGACCTTGAGAATTATGAACAGTTCGAGATGCCTGCCGAAGAGTTTGAGCCGCTCTCCCTCTATCTGCTCGATGGTACTGAAGTTATTCTGGGGTTGTTTGAAGGGCGCATGGTGAACGTTGATTTGCCGATGACGGTTGAATTGACGGTGACAGAAACGCCGCCGGTCATGAAAAATGCAACGGCAACAGCCGAGACAAAGGAAGCGATTCTTGAAACCGGGCTGAAAATACGGGTTCCCCCGTATCTCGAAGCGGGCGAAAAAGTGAAAGTCGATACTCGTGACGGCCGCTTTCTTTCACGGGCATAACTGTTGGAAAAGGTTCTAAATTGCTTGACATGGGTGTTTGTGTTCTCTATGATACAAATTTCCTACGGGCCTATAGCTCAGTTGGCTAGAGCCACCGGCTCATAACCGGTTGGTCCCAGGTTCGAGTCCTGGTGGGCCCACCAATTCATACACGAGGGATAAACGCCGGATGCCGGCCAGATACTTGGGAACGCCCCGTTACCATACCTCACCACGAGAGTGCACACCGCAAGGTTGCACTCTTTTTAATTGTAGCCGATGAAAATTCCTAAAGTTTCGGATATAGTTGGTATTATTAATAAAATAGCTCCGACTCTATTGGCGGAAGCGTGGGATAACCCCGGACTTCAGGTCGGTGACCCCACTGCCGAAGTTACCCGTGTTATGGTTGCCCTTGATCCAACGCCTGACGTAATCAATTCTGCTATTGCTACATCCTGTCAACTGCTCGTTACTCACCACCCCTTCATATTTAAACCCCTCAAGTCCATCTCAACTGCAACCCCGCACGGAGCCATTATACAAAAAGTAATGAAAGGGGGGCTGTCGATACTCTCGCTTCATACTAACTATGATATCGTGCGCGGTGGTCTGAATGATCTGCTTGCCGAAAAAGTCGGGCTTGTCAGCTGTGTCCCCCTCAAAGTAACAACACAAAGTGAGCTGGTCAAGCTTGTTGTATTCGTCCCCGTTGGCCAGCTTGAGCACGTGCGTTTCGCGCTGTTCCCTTTTACTGTGACGCTGGGGAACTATCGTGACTGTTCTTTCACTGCAGGCGGTACAGGGACGTTTACCCCGCTTGAAGGAGCGGAACCATTTACCGGAACAGTAGGGGTGATGTCACGGGTGAATGAAGAGCGGCTTGAGCTGCTGATAGAGCGCACACAACTTCCGCGAGCTGTGAAGGCGCTTTTGGCTGCACATCCGTACGAGGAGCCTGCCTTTGATCTCTACCCACTACTCAACGAGGGAGAAAAACAGGGTCTTGGGCGGATCGGACGTTTACCGGAATCTGTAACACTTGCAGAGTATGTTGACCGGCTCAGAAGTGCTTTATCTGTGCCATCTCTGCGCTATGTTGGGGAACCCGCTGCGAAGATTTCAAAGGTCGCGCTCTGTAGTGGCAGTGGCTCGAC
>JAQUCQ010000109.1 GCA_028686145.1 Desulfuromonadaceae bacterium
GAAATAAAAAACTCCAAGATATATCTTCCGCCATCTCCGGCTATGGCTGGAATAAAAGTCACAAATCAGCTGCTTGTAACTGTTAATGACCCACACACCCAGGCAGCGGAAGAATACAGCAAGCTGAAATCCGTCATCGTCAAGTTAACCAAAGGCGCAACGTTTCTGAATATGCTTATGGTGACCAGCTCTATTGGTAGTGAAGGGAAAAGTCTGACTGCCCTTAACCTGGCTTTGAGTCTGGCACAAGAATTTGATCACACCGTTTTACTGGTGGATGCGGATATCAGGAAACCATCAATCCACAGCTATCTGGGAATAGAAAATTCGGCAGGTCTTACCGATTGTCTGCTGGACGGCTTCGATTTGAGAGATGCTCTCATACGAACAGGTATCGGCAAGCTGTCTTTTCTGGCGGCTGGGCGGAGCGTGCCTAATCCTGCGGAAGTATTTACCTCCCAACGGATGCGTGATTTTTTTCTTGAGATGAAGAATCGCTACCATGACCGCTACATTATTATCGACACTCCACCCGTACTTCCATTTGCAGAGACGCGTTCACTGAGCGGTATTGTCGATGGTGTTGTGCTGGTGGCAAAAGAGGGACATGTTACGCTGCATAACATTGAAGAAACGATAGAATGCATCAAAGGAACTCCGTTGCTGGGTATCGTTTACAACGAAGCAACAACAGAATTCCGCCATGATCACTACCACTATTGCCGTGAAGAGTCTGCGTAATTAATGCCGGTGTGAGTTAAGGTCCCATTTCTGATCATAAGGGGAGAATCTATGTATGAAGCATTTTTTAATCTGAAACAGAAACCGTTTGATCTCCTGCCCGATCCGGAATTTCTGTTTATGAGCAGTTCGCACAAAAAAGTTCTTTCCTATCTGGACTACGGCATTCGGGAACGGGTTGGTTTTATTCTCCTGACTGGCGAAGTAGGTTCCGGCAAAACGACGATTATTCGGAATCTTATTAAAAAAAATCTCACAGATGTTGTCCTTTCCAAAATTTTTAATACGCGAGTTGATTCAGAGCAGTTAATTGCAATGATCAATGATGACTTTGGTCTGTCTGTCATAAACAAGGATAAGATCACGTTGCTGAGGGATTTGAATACTTTCCTGATTGAACAGTTTGTTAAGGGAAATAAACCGGTGCTAATAATTGACGAGGCCCAGAACCTGAACCATGACCTGCTTGAGGAGATCAGAATGCTTTCCAATCTGGAAACCGATAATGCAAAGCTCCTTCAGATCATCCTCGTTGGGCAGCCTGAGTTGAGGAAGACACTGGCATCGGCAACGCTCGTACAATTACGCCAACGAATCAGTATTAACTGTCATATCCAGCCACTAAATAAATCCGAAATTGAACTTTATATCCTACATCGCATGGAAAAAGCCGGTGATCGCGAAGCTGCCATTTTTTTTCCGGAAACTATCGACATCATATTTACATACAGCAGAGGGATTCCAAGACTAATCAACATTATCTGTGATTTTATCCTTTTGGCAGCGTTTGCAGAGGAAACCAGGAACATAGATGCTGCAATGGTGCAGGATATTATTGGAGACTTGGACTTTGAGTATCATTATTGGGGAAGTGAGTCGTTGGATGGGCACGTTATGAAAGAAAATAATACTGAGACAGCATCTTCACCCATCCGTCCCGAACCGGTATTTTCCGAGATGATTAAGGGTATTAACGAGCGACTTGAAAATATGGGAAAAGAATCTGAAACATCCAGCCAGAAGATGTTTCAGGAGATGTTTCAGGAAATGACGGGAAAAATTACTGAACTGGAAAAGTCACTGAAGTCACATCAGGAAAAAACCGGCACACTTATTAAAAAAATATTCAAAAGTAATCAAATTACGGAAGAAAAACAAAGCGAATTATCAAATGAAGAAACGGCTCAATCCTTAATGGGAAATATGTTCGGTCGTATGTTCAGACTTTGATTCTTAATGTAGTTCATAAACGCACTTGTTCTGCGTAACCAGAGTTGTTGTGAGGGATTCCATGCCAAAGCTACTAAGGGGAGCAATTTTTTTCAGTATTCTATCTGTAGCAACTGTTGCACAAGGAGCTGAATTTGAGCTGCACCCTTCTTTAGCTGTCAGTGAAGAGTTTACTGATAACGTTTTCGAGACCCCGACAAATCGTATTTCAGATTATATCACTCGTGCGCTTCCCGGGGTGGTTGCGAGTTACAGGGCGCCACAGTTGAATGGAAATATCGACTATGTCTTTGACTATCGGCACTATGCCAATGGCAACCATAAGGATGAGATAACTCATGCACTTAATGCAAATGGGCACTTGATCGCAGTCAAAAATTTCATTTTTCTGGACGTAAGTGATGAATATCAACGGGTTTCGCTGGATGTAACCAGGGATGTGACGAGTGAAAGTTTGTTTCTCAACCAGTCTGACCGCAATGTAGTTACCGTAGCGCCGTATTTCACGATACATCCGACTGAAAGGCTCGAACTTAAGTCCGGTTACCGCTTTATTGATACCCGCTATTTCGGTTCGTCCAGTATCGGAGTCAACAAAGCAGATCATGTTGCCTCCTTGGACATCGCCTGTGAATTATCCAAACGGTTTAGTTTGACCGCTGGCTATACCTTTACCAAGGAGGTAGCCGACATCGGAAATTATACTCAGCACCAGGCGCTTGGAGGCTTCCGCTACGAATATGCGGATAAATCATTCCTGTTTGCCCAGGCAGGAAATGCTTGGACTCATTATGACAGTGGCCAGCGTCTCAGCAACATCATCTGGAATGCGGGGTTTACCCATGCATTTGATATAGTTACCGTAACGGTGAGTACGGGGGTGAAATACGATGAGGACCCGCTACGTAATATTGTCAAGGAAAGCTTTGTGACTGGCATTATCGATAAAAGCCTTAATAGAGGAACTGTAAGTTTTTCACCATATTATTCCGAGTATGCTCTGTCTCAATCAAATATCCTGCAGACCAAGAAATATGGCGTAATGGTACGCGGACAATATGAATTAACAACAAACCTGAAAAGTAACCTTGCCCTGACGGCTGAAAAGTATGAGCAGCGATTACTTGAAAGTTACACCAGGCGCTTGGAGGTTAATTCAGGACTCAGCTACCTTCTTGCCGAGCAATTGACCGTCTCGCTCTCTCATATTTATGTGGAGTACTACTCGCCAGGTATTGTGTATGACAACCGGCATGTCAACCGCGCGATGATTGAAATCAAGAAAATATTCTGAGGTGGCAGATGATTAATGCCCTGACTATAGACGTAGAAGACTATTTCCATGTGACTGCTTTTGAGCGGCAGATCAAGCCTGATGAGTGGGATACTTATCCGCTCCGGGTTGGGAATAACACCATGCTGATACTCGACATGCTGGACGAGTTTTCATTACGGGCGACATTCTTCGTTCTGGGGTGGGTTGCAGAGCGACTTCCCGCTCTCGTAAAAGAGATTCACTGCCGGGGGCATGAAATTGCCTGCCACGGCTATGGGCATCAACTCATATATCGTCTTTCCCCGCAAGAATTCCGGGACGATATATCAAAGGCAAAAAAAATCCTGGAAAATATCTGTGGGGAACAGGTGAAAGGGTACCGCGCCCCGAGCTATTCAATTACGACAAAATCGCTCTGGGCGCTCGACATCCTTTTGGAGGAAGGTTTCTCTTATGACTCAAGTATCTTCCCGATTACGCACGATATCTATGGCATCCCGGGCGGAAAACGTTTTCCCCATGAGATATCAACGCACGCCGGCAAGATTCAGGAATTCCCGATATCAACATTTTCACTGAAAGCAGGTGGTTGGCAATCTCAACTACCTATTGCGGGTGGTGGATATCTGAGACTCATTCCCGCTGCCTTAGTTGCGTGGGCTATTCATGCAATCAATACGAGAGAGAAGCAACCGGTAATGGTCTATTTCCATCCGTGGGAACTCGATCCGCAACAGCCGCGTATCAAGGCAGGTCTTAAGTCATGTTTCAGACATTATCTGAATCTTGAACGTATGGAACTGAAAGTGCGTCATTTATTGGATAACTTTCATTTTTCTTCGGCGCAGGAAGTTTTGAATCAGGTTCAGGTCAGATAATTACAAAAATGGGGTGTAAGTCATGGAGCTAACAGCAGAAACCGGATTTAAAAAACCTTTCAAAATAATAGAACCCAGGAAGGGATTGTTCCAGCTCGAACTGGGGGGCGTCTGGCAGAGCCGGGAATTATTGTACTTTCTGATATGGCGGGACGTACTGACCCGCTATAAGCAGACGGCAATCGGGGCTGCCTGGGTTGTGTTGCAGCCGCTCATTACTATGATACTGTTTACTCTGGTTTTCAGCAGATTGGCCAAGATCCCCTCGGACGGGATACCGTATCCTGTTTTCGCGTTCACAGCCCTGCTTCCGTGGTCCTATTTTGCTCAAGCACTGGCACGGACATCCAGTAGCGTGGTTGGCAGTGCTAACCTTGTGACAAAAATATATTTTCCGCGTCTTTTGATCCCGCTCGCTGCTTCTCTTGCTCCCGTTGTTGATTTGATTTTTTCTTTCCTGATCCTATTGGTTCTAATGGCCTGGTTCAAAATTGTTCCCACCTGGGGGCTCCTGGCGCTTCCCCTTTTTCTGGGACTCACAATAATGACAGCTCTGGCCGTAGGGTTGTGGTCATCTGCTCTTAATGTGAAATATCGGGATGTTGGCAGCATTATCCCCTTTCTGACCCAGATATGGATGTATGCATCGCCAATTGCCTATCCGGTAAGTCTGGTCCCGGAAAAATGGAGACTGCTTTACAGCCTGAATCCGATGGTAGGAGTGATTGAAGGTTTTCGTTGGGCGCTTCTGGGAAATAAAAGCCCTGATTTTATGGTCATGATCGTGAGTGCAACCGTTGTAGCGTTTCTGCTGGTTGGGGGAATTGTCTACTTCAAAAAAATGGAACAGTCCTTTGCCGATGTGATTTGATCAGGAGCCTTGTATGAGTGAGATTGCGATCCGAGTAGAAAACCTGTCGAAAAAATATACCATTCCTGCAACACAACGTCATGACACTCTCTGTGACCAGCTCAGCTACAGATTAAAGTCGGTGTTTCATAGGAATGGGCGGGCAGAGTGTGGCGACAAGACTTTCTGGGCTTTGAAGGATGTTTCTTTTGAAATAAAGGAGGGTGAGATTGTCGGTATCATCGGCCATAATGGCGCAGGGAAAAGCACCTTGCTGAAGATCCTTTCTCAGATCACGCTTCCGACTCAGGGAAGGTCAGAAATTTATGGCAGAGTTGGGTCACTCTTGGAAGTGGGTACCGGCTTTCACCCGGAGCTCACCGGTCGGGAAAACATTTTTCTCAACGGTGCCATTATTGGCATGACAAAAGCTGAAATTAATCTTCATTTTGACGCGATTGTTGATTTTTCAGAGGTTGAGCAATTCATAGATATGCCAGTCAAACGCTACTCCAGCGGTATGTATGTTAAGCTGGCTTTTGCTGTTTCTGCACACTTAAAGCCCGAGATTCTTATGATTGACGAAGTTCTCTCGGTAGGCGACCTGCAATTCCAGAGAAAATGCATGGCTTATATCGAAGAATTGCGAAAAAGCAATTCAACCATTCTTTTTGTTTCTCACAACATGTTTGCTGTAAAGGCGATGTGTAACAGGGTCATCCTCTTGTCTGAAGGTAAGATTTGTTTTGATGGCTCTGCCGAGGACGGCATTAAACTTTACGAGGGGCCAAGCAAGACAAGTGCATTGCCGTGGGCACAAAATGCAATCGGAGCAGATCCATCTCAATGGGATGTTTTTATAGAAAATGTAGAAACCTTTGACGAGACCGGGATGCAACGGGATCTCTTCAATTATGGTGAAAGGATCCGAATTCGTCTTGGTTACACTGTTCGCAAGATAGTTTCAAATCCCAATTTTCTTGTCTCGTTTATCCGTTCTGATGATGTGGCATGCTGCAACTACAATACAGCCATGGACGGTTTCTCGGTTCCTTCCCTGGAAACAGATGGCATGATCGAACTGTTGACCCCGCCACTCAATCTCGTCTCGGAATCATACAAAATATTTGTACTTGTCAGAGATGCCAAGTTCGAAAATCTCTATTGTGCTCAAGTAGGAAAAACTTTTCATGTGCGTCACGATGTGCTGAATACTCACTTCGGAGTGTTTCACGAACAAGGGGAATGGTTCCTGCCGAATGAAGTCGTTGATCATAAAGCATTTAATTTTACAGGAGGTCTGCTGCCATGATTAAAATTGCTGTTGCCGGTTATGGTTATTGGGGTCCGAATCTTGTCCGCAATATTCAGGATTCAAAAGATGCATGTGTCATATCCTGTTGTGATGCAAGCGAGGAGCGTCTCGCCCAGGTCAGGTACAAGTACCCTTCTGTTGAGACAACTAACGACTATAGTGATCTGTTGAATAATCCAGAGGTAGATGCAATCGCAATTTCAACGCCGGTGGCCACTCATTTCGATTTTGCCCGTAAGGCCATGGAGCATGGCAAACACGTACTTCTGGAGAAGCCTGCTACCACATCGGTAGCGGAAACTGAAAAACTTCTGGACCTTGCCGAAAAACACAAGATCACATTCATGGTCGACCATACGTTCATCTATACCGGTGCGGTGCGCAAGATGAAAGAAATTGTGGATCATGGGGAATTGGGTGACCTCTATTACTTTGATTCGGTCCGCATAAATCTCGGCTTGTTCCAGCGTGATGTCAATGTCCTCTGGGATCTTGCTCCCCATGATATTGCCATCATGGATCATTTGGTCAAGGAAAGGCCGGCAAGCGTCTGTGCAACTGGTGCCTGCCATGTTGGAAATGGCCACGAGAATGTGGCCTATCTCACTGTGTACTTTTCCAGTGGAATGATAGCCCACTTTCACAACAATTGGCTCTCACCGGTCAAGATCCGCAGCATGCTGTTCAGTGGCAGCAAGAAAACGATTCATTATGACGACATGGAAGTGAGCGAAAAGGTGAAAGTCTATGACCGGGGGGTGGATATTACCACGCCTGAAGGGGTGCGCGATGTCCGTGTCTCCTATCGTATGGGCGACATGTGGGCGCCGCGACTGGACCAGACCGAAGCGCTCAGCCGTATGATTGGTGAATTTGTTGGGTGCGTACAAACGGGGCGGACCCCACTAACCGATGGTGTCAGCGGACTGAACGTAGTTAAAATATTAGAAGCATCTGAAATGTCAATAAAGCATCGGGGAAAGGAGATTATGTTATGAGTGAAATTTCTAAGCAGAGCATCAGAAACGTGAAGCTGGGCGAGAATACCAGAATTGCAGATTTTGTTAATCTCTATGAATGTGAGGTTGGTGACAACTCGCGAATCGGTGCTTTTGTGGAGGTTCAGAAAAACGCCAGAATTGGCAGGAACGTTAAGGTTTCAAGCCATACGTTTATCTGTGAAGGTGTCACTATAGAGGATGACGTATTTGTCGGACATAACGTCTCCTTCATCAACGACAAGTATCCGCGTGCGACTGCAAACGGGCAACCGCAGACAGAGGCAGACTGGAAGTGCGTCCCGACTCTGGTGAGAAAAGGTGCTTCCATCGGCACGAGTTCGACGATTCTGTGCGGTGTTACCATTGGTGAACATGCCATTGTTGGCGCAGGAAGTGTCGTAACAAAGGATGTTCCGGCACATGCTGTTGTAGCAGGCATTCCGGCCCGTTTTGTGCGCAGTATTGAGAATGAAACTGTCGTCAAAAATGATGAGCCGAAGCCGGTACCGTTTCTGGATTTGAAGGCACAATATCAAGCGATTAAATTGGAGATTTTACCGGCTGTCAACAGGGTGTTAGAAAACTGTTCGTTTGTTCTAGGTGAAGAAGTATCTGCATTCGAACGGGACTTTTCTGCCTACCAGAATGCCGCTTTCGGGATTGCGGTCAATACCGGTACAAGCGCCCTTCATCTGGCACTGCTTTCAGCCGGCATAGGCCCTGGAGATGAAGTGATCACGGTTTCATTTACCTTTGTTGCAACGGTAGCGGCAATTGTTTATACCGGCGCAAAACCTGTTTTTGTCGATATCGATCCGAATTCCTTGACTATGGACGTAAGTGAAATAGAAAAAGCTATTACACTTCGCACAAAAGCCATTCTGCCTGTGCACATCCATGGACAGTCTGCCGATATGGACCCTATTATAGACATTGCCAATCGTCACGGACTCATAGTCATTGAAGATGCCTGCCAGGCGCATGGCGCCGAATACAAGGGACGACGTGTCGGAAGTATCGGAGATATGGGTTGCTTCAGTTTTTATCCCGGTAAGAACCTTGGTGCATATGGTGAGGGCGGCATGGTGGTCACTAATAACCAAAAGTATGATCAAACTGTCCGCATGTTGCGTGATTGGGGGGCGGAGAGCAAATATCGTCATATTCTGAAGGGGTATAACTATCGTATGGAGGGAATGCAGGGAGCTGTCCTGCGAGTCAAGTTACGGCATTTGGAAGAGTGGACCGAAGCTAGGCGGAGTCATGCAAAACGATATTATGACCTTTTGGCAGATTCCGGTGTAAAAGTCCCCTGTGAGATGTCTTCCAACCGCCATGTGTATCATATTTATGCTATTCGGGTGCCGGAGCGAGATGCCTTTCAGAAAGCTTTAACGGCTCAAGGCGTACAATCCGGGATTCATTACCCGATCCCTGTACATCTTCAACCGGCATACGCAGATCTCGGTTACAAGGCTGGGGATTTTCCACATACTGAAGCGGCTGCCGAAGAAGTCCTTTCTTTACCGATGTTTGCTGAATTGACAGATGAACAACAGGACACAGTTTCAGAGGCTGTGCATGAGGTGTTTAAGACGTTGTCCACTCGTACTTCGGAATGCCTTTTGTTTCCGGTTAATGAGGAACAGCCATATACCGTGGATTTAGAAGGTGTCGTTTGATCGAGAGTCTTCTTGTTTCTGTCTTGATGAATTTACTGATTTTACATGCCTGAGAGCATGTAAGGAGAACTCTATGAAGATTCAGGGTAACAAATTCCTGATCACGGGTGGTGCCGGGTTAATGGGCTCCCATATAGCCGACAGGCTTTTGGCCGGAGGTGCAGCGCAGATAATTCTGCTGGATAACTTCGTGCGCGGCAGCATGCATAATATCGATGAGCAACTGAAAGACCCGCGGGTCCAACTGGTGAAGGGAGATATCCGCAACCTTGGGCTGCTCATGGAGCTGGCCAAGGGCATGGATGGTATCTTCCACATGGCGGCGATACGAATCACGGCATGT
>JAQUCQ010000110.1 GCA_028686145.1 Desulfuromonadaceae bacterium
CCTGCCGCCACATACTGGTAGTCCTTAAAATCAAGGCGCGCCACATGTCCTCGCACTCTAGCGCTTATAGGATTGATATGTCCGTCGATCTGGGCATCGTCCGTACTTTCCCAGAACGTGGAATGCCACCAGTAGGAGCCCCCCCCCACTGCCAGCAGCGTGATCAGCATAACCAGTATAACTTTCTTCCTTTTCCGGGCATTTTCCCGCGAGAACAGATGTCCGGTAACTTGGTGCACTTCTTCAGAACCATGGCCATTCACTACAGTGTCATCCTGTCCGGGAGACACCTTTTCGTTTTCAATTACCATTTCACGACCCTCCGCGGCAGTCCATTACCTGGTGGATACTCCTAGAGCACGCGCCAACTCAAGCTTGGCAAGGTTATGGGCATAAAGACTGGAGATATAGGCTTCATGGGCGGAAGCGCTGGCACCCTGCGCCTGGACTACCTCAAGGTTATCGCTGATCCCGGCAGTAAATCGTTCTCTTGCCTGGTTCAACGTCAACTCTGCCAAGCCGATTCTTGTTTCCGCAACCTCGACAAGTTCTGCCGCTGCTTTGAGATCCAGCAGGGCAGTGCGTATCTCGAAAGCAATCCGTGCCTGCAGATCGGCACGCTCATCCCTGCTCCGCTGCAGCGCTGCCTCGGCCTGCAGCACCTCCCCTTTGATACTTCCACCCTGGAACAGCGGGATTTTAATGACGCCGGAAACAGTATAGGTACCTTTGAGTTTTCCCGGGTCGATGCCAAGCCCCCCGTAATTCGCCTCCAAGACCAGCGAAGGAAAATAGCGAGCGGAAGCAGCGTCTAAGCTCAACTCTGCAGCCTTTTCCAGAGCAATGGCACTCTTATAGTCCTGGCGGGATTGATACGCACTTTCCAATGCCCGTTCCAGGGATAACGATGCCAAAGGGGCGTAAGGCACCTTATCCACCAACACCAGTTCCTGTTCTGCCGGCAGTCCTATTATTCTGGCAAGCAGCAGCTTCTGTTTTTCAAACTCATTTTCCGCTGCAATCAGCTGTTGCCTCCTCGATTGCAGTTCGACTCTGGCACGAAGTTCATCAATACCAGGCATTATTCCTTCGCGGTGCATCTGTACGGCGTTGTCCGCCAGCGTTTGTGCCGTAGCAACCTGGGCACGGGCCGTTTCCACTCTCGCTTCACCCGAAAGCGTTCGCAGGTATGCGGCTCCGACAGCCTCAATTACGAGTTCCCGGGCATCGCGGTACAAATATTCAGCCGCCTTCACAGTTTCTGCCGCTGCTTTTGACCGATTTATCGCCGGCAGATCAAAAACCGGCTGAGTAAGGAATACGCGAGAGTCATAATAATCATACGGCCCGACCATCGACGGTATCCCTGGCAAGGTCAATCCGCGTGCAGCAAGGTTATCCTTCTCAATGTTCGCACTCAGCTGTACGGTCAGATTCGGCAACAAAGCGCTCAACTCTTTCCAGCGCCTGCCCCGCTCGGAACGGATAGCCTCTTCGCGTTGAAGAAGACCAAGGTTGTGCTTCAGTCCCCGTTCAAGAGCCTCTTTCAGTGAAAGCTGCAGAAGAGTCCCCGTCGGTTTGCCAACAGGAACACTTCCCAAGAACGGGTTCTCATGAGCAGCCTGACCCGCACTGTTCTGCGCATGGGCAGAACAGATCCCAGCCAGACTCATCGCCGCAACAAGTACAGCTGCCAAAAATTGCATCATCAAATATCTCACTTCCATTTATCCTTTTCCGGATGACTGGAATCCGATACTGCACCATGGTGCCAAGCCGTCTTGGCACGGTATGACACCATGGAATATTATTTAAAACTATCATAGAATTGGCATTTGAAAAGTGTTGTGAAAAAATTTAAGGCGGGTACATTGACGTGTGTAAATCAGGATGGACCCCACGTACTAATGGGGCGGTTTAAAATAGAAGCCATAGCCTGACACCATGGCCGGGCAAGAAAAACCTGCTGCACATAAGCGTACGCGATGTCAGTCATCCGTACGGATTTATTATTTCCCTTTTTTTCTGTGCGACTCCCTTTCGATCTTTCCATTTTTTCCCTCTGCCTCTGCCTTATGGTACTTTTCCTTGACCTTGTTGATATCCACCGTCGGTTTCGGGAACTCCATTTGAAGAGCTTCAAGGGTCTCAACAACGATCTGAGACACGGCAAGATTTCGGAACCATTTGTGGTTGGCCGGAATGACATACCACGGTGCATGCACAGTACTGCATTTGCTCAGAGCATCCTCGAAAGCCTTGGTGTAATCTCCCCAGTACTCCCGTTCCTTATAATCCGACTCACTGATTTTCCAGTGCCGTGCGGGGTCATCAATCCGCTGCTTAAAGCGCCGGAGTTGCTCATCTTCGCTGATATGCAGGTAAAATTTAAGGATATGAGTACCGCTTTCGACAAGATTTTTTTCAAAATTATTGATGAGATCGTAGCGCTTCGACCACACCTTCTTTGGAACAAAATTGTGTACCCGGCTTATCAAAACATCCTCATAGTGGGAACGATTAAAGATTGAGACCTGGCCGTGCTGAGGCGCAGCCTTATGAATGCGCCAAAGGAAATCATGGGCCGCTTCCTCGGCAGAGGGGACCTTGAACCCGTATACCTTTGCCCCTTGCGGATTCATGTTGCCAAGGACATGATTAATGGTACCGTCCTTGCCACCGGCGTCCATAGCTTGCAGAACTATAAGCAGCGACCTTTTGTTCTCGGCGTATAGCAGATACTGCAGCTCCCGCAGCCGTTGAGTAAACGTTTCTATTTCTCCCAGTGCCGACGTCTGGTCTTCGTGTTTATCCTTGAATGCGGCATCAATCTTGTCCAACTTGATCGAACTTCCAGGTTTGACCATAAATTTCTCGCTGTATTTCATGTCTTTCTCCTCGCGCAAAGCGGATTTAACAGGGCAGTTATGGCAGGTTCTCTGGGAAAATAGAGTTTCTCTGGCCAAATGCAGTCACAACGGCGGCAGGAGTCTGGAAAAAGGAATCTCTGCCGAACAGGTCGGTAAGTTTGGACCGTTCAAATTCATTGCGGACTTCAGCAACAATTTCACACACTACAAGCTTGATGCCTTGTGTCTCCAAAGTAGCGTGGAGCGCACGCAGAGTTTCTGCTGCGGTAAAATCCACATCATTAACGGCAGTCGCATCGATACAAAACCACGACAATGGAGGGTCCGCAGTTCTAGCAAGTTCAACGATCTCGTCATTAAGCACCTGACTGTTTGCGTAGTACATGTTGTGCATGAAGCGGTAGATCATAAGGCCGGGCACCACCTGCCCCCTAGAACTGACCGGTTGTTGCTGCCACCCCTGTATCTTGTCAGGAACAATCAGCATGTTATTGACGAGATATCCGTGCCGTGTATGGACAACGAGCGAAAGTACGATTGCCAGGAGAATACTTTGTTCAACCCCCACAAAGACAACCACCGCAGCCGTGATCAACGCTACCCAGAATTCCCAGGGACGCTCTGCGTATATTTTTTTCATTCCCTTGACATCAATCAGTTCCACGCCGATCAGAAAGACCACCGCCGACAGGACCACTCCCGGCAGGTAGGCCAACGAACCGGTAAAAAAGAAGAGCACCATCAAAACAATGATGCTCGTGGTAAGCTGTGCAATCTGGTTATGTCCGCCCGCGCTTTCAACCATCTGGGTCTTGGTCGGGCTGCCATTTACAACAAAAGTCCCGGACAACCCGGCCCCGATATTGGCCAAGCATAACCCTACCAAATCCACGTTCTCGTCAAAGCGTTCGTTGTAACGGGCAGCATAGGCCCGGGAGGTGGCGGCACTCTGGGCAAGGATAACTACGGACATGGCAAAGGCTGTGGGAATCAGCTTTTCGATGAGCTTCATGCTGATTGTCACTTCAGGCAGGCCAAACCTCGGCAGACCACTCGGAATAGGGCCAAGGATATGAACCCCATAACTTTCCAGATTGATCGCCCAGCTGGTAAAAATGGCACCAACCACCGCAATCAGGGCGCCTGGAACCTTCTTAGATATCCTGCGTGAACCGATGATGATCACAAGGACGGAAACCGCCACCATGACAGAGGGAACATTTGCCTGTTCGATCTTTCGCGCTGCTGCGGCCATTGTATAGGTGGAAAAGTATCTTCCGGCAGGCAGGTCGAGCATCCCAAAAATTTCTCCAACGGCGACTTGGATGCCGACTCCTGACAAGAAGCCCACGAGCACGGTACGGGACAGAAAATCCGACAGAAAGCCAAGTCGGGCAATACGGGCCAAAAGCAGGAACCCTGCAGCCATAAGCGCAAGAAGGCCTGCCAGAGCTAGCCACTCGCCCGACCGGGGAGCTGCCATTCCGGAAATACTGGAAGCGATAATTGCTGCCGTGGCGGAATCTGCACTGACAACGAGGTGCCGGGACGATCCAAAAAGCGCATACAGAACCATTGGAATAAGCAGCGTGTAGAGACCAGTGATTACCGGCGTTCCGGATATCTTCGTGTAGCCCATTACTTCGGGAATGGCAAGAGCGGCAAGCGTAATGCCCGCGAGGATATTGGCCGATACCTGGGTACCATCAAGGGGAAGAATCCCCTGCAATACCGGAAACCGGAACCTCCTCATACGTACAGAGAGTTCGCCGGATCAGGGATAGATATGTCTTCATAACAGACGGCCTGTTTTCCAAAGCAAATTAGTAACATAGTACCCTTCCATGACTTATTTTAGCAGCGATTGAACACATGTAAGCACCGATATGCATAATAATACCATGACTCATGGGTGAGCGAAAGTTTTGTAGGGTACTGGTTTGTGAAAAATATTCATCGATCTCATTGTTAATAACAGCAAAGAGATATTGACTTTCGCCGACGATGATGCTGCAATGCACAAAATACGTTTCTATTAAAAACGTGTACACAATATGCAAAAAAAGACCACAGCGATTTAAAAACATCCGGGAACCAACCATCAACAGAGTCACCATAAGGAGAAGAAAAGTGTCTTTTATGAGATGGGATACTTCCTTTGAGCTTGGCATACATGAGTTTGACGAGCATCACAAACACTTGGTCAACCTTTTAAACATGACCTATGATGGTTTTTGCTTTGGTGCAGATTTTGACGAACGTGAGGCGGTGCTTGATGAACTGGTCAATTATGCACATTACCACTTCACAGCTGAGGAATATTGGATGGGTGTTCATCATTATCCTGAATTGGCGCTGCACCGTGAAGAGCATAACAAGTTCTCTGCAAGAGTCGCTGAGATCCAGCACGACTTCCTCAGCAGCAATGCGAACCTGTCATTGGAAATATTGCTATTTCTCCAGGACTGGCTGGTAATACATATCCTTAAATCTGATGCCGACTACGGACGCTTTGCAAAAGGGCTCCCACATACCACTCAATAAAAGCGGCCTTTTTCATTTCACCGTACAGGAATCGAACAGAACTTTCACAAAGGAAATTATCGACAAAAAAAACGGATTGGCCCGAAAATGAGCTGATCCGTTAAAAGTATCGGCAGTGGCATACTGCTTCAAGCAAAAGATATTATCATTCAGACTCAATCATCTTTTTCAGTTTCAAGAGCGCCGCTCTGACTTTCATCTCAAGCAGGTCGCACACACACCCGTCCTGCAAACGGTCAAGTTCTGAATGAAAAATAAGTTCACTAACGGAATGACCCTTTGAGGTGAAATTTACAAGATGCATATCCTTGCAGCCGAGCCGGATGCCATTTACCAGTGATACACGTAATTGCGGTATTCCCATTTGTTCGCCAAGAGCTGCAGAATATTTTTCAATCATCAGCGTCTCCCTAGAGAATGTATTGTAGCGCAACATAACGGGAAGATTTCTAATGAACAATAAAAATATTACATCCCGTAGATCTCCTGCAAGTCTGCTTTAAGAGCACTTCAGGCTCAATCGCTAGCTGCATTGAACCATGGATATCGCCATGCCATCACACCAATTCCGAATCATGACCTACAACATCCACAGTTGCTTCGGCACTGACGGCAAGGCCTCGCCGGCACGGATCGCAGCAGTTATTGCCGAGGAGGCCCCGGACATCATCGCTCTCCAAGAGGTGGACAGAGGACTTGCACGTTCCGGATACAGTGATCAGGTGCAGGAGATAACCGCGATTCTCGGCATGAATTTTATTTTTTTCCCCTCCCTGCAGCATAAAGAAGGAAATTATGGCAATGCGATCCTGAGCCGCACTGCCCTGCATCTTGTAAAAGGAGGGGCGCTTCCAAACCTGCCGGGACTGCGCCGCTTCGAGAAACGGGGGGCACTCTGGGTTGAGGCGCGTCTACCCGGGGGAGCCCTTCAGGTCATTGCCACCCATTTCGGGCTGGTGAGCAAGGAACGCCTCCTCCAGGCACGCACCCTTCTCGGCAAGGAATGGCTCGGACACCCCGATTGCCATCCACCGGCTATTATCTGCGGTGATTTCAACACGACACCACGCTCATTGGCCTACCGACTTCTGGCCGACCGATTCGATGACGTCCAACGCGCCGTTACGAAACAGCGGCCGCACGCCACCTGGCCCGTCAGACACCCGCTCATGCGTATCGACCACCTGTTCGTCACACCGGGTATCACCGTGGAAAAGGCCCGTGTCGTACGGAACGATCTTACCCGCGTTGCGTCTGACCATCTCCCGCTTGTTGCTGACCTGAGTATCCCGGATTCCTCTGAGACGCGAAAATGAGAGCCCACGGATCAAACAAACTTTCACCCCGTATTGCGTAGTCCTGCGGCAATGCCGTTGATGGTGGCAGCAAGGACATCGTCCAGTTCCCTGCTGCTCTCTCCGTCTCTCTTGCGCCGTAACAATTCGACTTGAATCATGCTCAGCGGATCCACGTAAGGATTTCTAAGTTTGAGGGAACGGGCCAGGGATGGATTATTTTCCAGAAGCCGACTCTGGGCGGTGACATTCAACACCATCCGCCTTGTCCGATGGTACTCCTCCTCTATCATGCCGAAGACCCGGTCTCGAAGCTCATCGTCGCTTACCAAGCCCGCATAGTGGCGGGCAAGCGGCAGATCCACCTTAGTCAGGGCAAGTTCTACGTTCCTGACCAGATCGTAGAAAAACGGGAACTTTGCCATCATCTCCTGGAGTACATCTTCGCCCCCGGTAAAACTTTCCAGAGCGCAGCCGACACCGAACCAACCGGGAATGACGTGACGGCTCTGCATCCACCCAAATCCCCAGGGGATAGCCCGTAGTTCGGATATCCCTTTACCTTCCGCCCGACGTGCCGGCCGGGAACCAATCTTGGCAAGTTCAAATTCAAGGACCGGAGTTGCCTGTTCGAAATAGGGCACAATGTCCGGATTGTTGGCAATCCGATCCTGGTAAAAGTGAAAAGCTTTGCCTGACAGCTCTTCCATTGACTCTTCCCACGCCTCCTTTTCTCCCCCCATCCTTCCGGAAAAAGCAAGGAACCCGAGACTCGCAGCGACCATCAGTTCCATATTCCTTTCGGCAAGCACCGCATCGGAGTACTTCCAGTTAACCACCTCTCCCTGTTCGGTGAGGCGCAGAGTGCCGCTGAACGCCCCCGGAGGTTGAGCAGAAATAGCGCGATAGGTGGGACCGCCCCCTCTTCCGACCGTTCCTCCCCTGCCATGAAAGAGCCTGAGCTTTACTCCGCATTCCGCCGCCACCCGGTGCAGCTCACGGTGTGCTTTATAGATTTCCCAGGAGCTGGTGAGCATGCCGCCATCCTTGTTCGAATCCGAGTAGCCAAGCATGACCTCCTGTAATCCTCCCCACGACTCAATGTATGGCCGGTAATCATCATGTGTCCAAAGGTCGCGGCAGACTTGTGGTGCCCGTCTCAGATCGCCGATAAATTCGAAAAGCGGAACCGGCATCATTCCCGGATCAGATCCGTCATGCGATGCGGCGACGTTCACCCCGCAAAGCTCCATCAAGCGGACCAGGGACAGGATATCCTGCGTCCGACTGGCTCCGCTGATTACATACTGCTGCAGAGCTTCCGGAGGATAGTTTTTTTTAAGTCGGGCAATACCATGGAGAGTTTCAAGAAGCCGGACCGTTTCCTCAGATGGTCGACGGGGAACAGCGTCATGGGCACCCTCGGCCAATTCACTGACTGCACCAGCATGAATCATTGCATGTTGCCGAATATCCAAGGAATGGAGGTGAAAACCGAACGTCTGCACCTTACGCACTAACGGGTCAAGATAGGCACAGGCAATAGCTTCCCCTCCTCCTTCTTTGATGGAGTCACGCAGCAGGGTGAGATCGGTGCAAAAAGCTTCGGCATTTGGATACGTATCGCCGTTGCAGGTTTCTCGGCGGGTACATTCCAGCCGATGACGAACATACATGAGGAACCGGCGGTATAGTTCGCAGTCGGGAAGAAATTCCATCTCCGGAATTGGGGCAGGCATCATCTTTTCATAACGCATCAGGACTGATAAAAGAGCAGCTGAATCCCCGAAACGGCAGATTGAAGTTGTCAGAAGTTCCTGCAGCTCCTCCACGACTGCCAGGTAGTGATCAAGAACCGTTTCACGCGCCAACTGCAGCGCCGTTCTGGTCGTTTCAGGGGTCACATACGGATTCCCGTCCCGGTCCCCACCTACCCAGGAACCAAATCTGACGACGTTTGGGAGATCTTTGGACTGGATATCCATGCCGTACACTTGCCGAAACGCTGCGGCAATCCCTTCGTAAAAGTCAGGGAGCGGAGCAATCAGGGACTCGGGGTAATGGCCCAGCCCCATCCGGATCTCGTCAACCACCGAGGGACGTCGAGCGCGCACCATATCAGTCTGCCAGAGAGCTGTCACCTCCGCGTGAATAGCCTTCTGCCTGCGAAGGGCCGACTGTTCGTCAAGTGGAAGATGGTCAAGCTCTTCAAGCTGCCGGGATATACGGCGTCTCTTGAAAAGAACCACACGACGCGCCACTTCTGTGGGATGGGCAGTGAAGACCGGGATCACCTCTACTTGTGCAAGGAGTTCAAGGGCCTTTTCTCCGCTGATACCTGCATCCCGCATCCTTATGAGCGTACCGCACAGCGAACCGGGTTTAACCGGTGTGCCTGAGGCAAGACTGACCACACGCAACCGCCGCTTGCGATGGTTGGTTTCCGCCAGGTTTGTAAGTTCGAAATAGATGCCGAAAGCCTTGACAATATGATAGGCCTGGTCTGCACTCATACCCCGAA
>JAQUCQ010000111.1 GCA_028686145.1 Desulfuromonadaceae bacterium
GGTTACTCAGCTGTGGCACTTGGGAGACTATCCTGGCTACCAACACATACCCGGACGGTAGACGGGTCCCCTATGCCGATGTTTATGCTTCTTACAACAGTGCTCAAGAAGAGATATACAGCAATTTCCTTATGGCACGAAAAAACAAGAACAGCAACGCTCTGTCACTGGATGATGAGATCAAGAACCTCTGGCGTTCTGCTCGCTGGCTGCGCGATGATTCCTTGTATGAGGCGCTGACCCTGGAACACGGGAATCTTCCCTGGCGGCAATGGCCGCTGGAAGGAGAAGCTTCTCTGGACAGAGTGCTGTGCGCACCTCCATCAGGATTGGAAGCTGCCTGCATCCTTCGCCGCCATACGCTGGAAGTAAAATATGCCCCGATTCTGGAGCGGTATGCCTTGATTCAGCAGCTTCTGCTTCGGCAGCACCTGGCTTTCCGGGAGCGCATGCAGGCTATGGGACTCAAGATTTACGGTGACGTGCAGGTAGGCTTCTCCTTGTGTGATGTCTGGAGCCTGCAAAAGCTGCTGTTACATGATTACTTTATGGGAGCTCCACCTAGTCGGACCAATTCCGAAGGCCAGCCGTGGAGCTATCAGGTTCTGGACCCCTCTCAATATCTGGATATCGAAGGCCGTCCCGGTCCGGTGCTTGATCTGGTTGCAGCACGACTGGGCAAGATGCTCTTCGAGTTTGACGGTCTGCGCCTGGATCATCCCCACGGATTGGTCTGCCCCTGGGTCTATCAGGCTGCCGATCCCGATGTTTACCACGCGGTACAGAATGGAGCGCGGCTTTTTTCCTCACCCGATCTGGCTGACCATCCCGCTCTTGCCCGCCACGCCATTGTGAATCCGAACCAGCTTAACCGTGATCGGCACCGTTATGCCGACGACTGGGTACGTGATCTCACCTCCGAACAGGAGAATCGTTATGCTTTGATTATGGATGCTCTTATGGAACAGGTGCTTGCTCATGGCCGGCGCAAGGAGGATATCCTCTGCGAAGTGCTGTCAACCGAACCACTTCCGCTTCGTCAAGTGCGCCTTCGACACGGACTGGGGCGCTTCCGGGTGACGCAGAAAGCTGATCTGGACAATCCCGGGGACGTCTATCGTAGCGAAAACGCCCAGGACAGGGACTGGATAATGGTGGGTAACCACGATACGCCAACTATCTGGCGTCTTGCAAAGGCTTGGCAGGGAAAAGAGGAAGGAAGGAAGCAGGCTCTTTACCTTGCCTGCCGATTGCATCCGGAAGACCCCGGCACCCTGGCGGCGTCGCTGGCTGCGGATCCGCGTCGGTTGGCGCACGCCAAGATGGCAGAGCTTTTTCTGAGCCCTGCCCGCCATGTGATGATTTTTTTTGCCGACCTTTTGGGACTGGAGGAAAACTACAACAAGCCGGGAATACAGGATGTTGACAACTGGACCCTGCGGGTTCCGCAGGATTTTTCCCATCGTTATGAAGAGGGTAAAAAGCGGGGAGCAGTACTAAACCTGCATGCAGTGCTTGCCTTGGCTCTGCGTGCTCGACCGGACATTGTCTGCCCGGACCTCATTGACCGACTGGAAACCGAGGCAGGTTGGACTATCGACTCAGGATACTAATGTGCCACTATACCGATATACAACGGAAACGCGGTAAAGTTTCTGAAACTACTCTGACTCAGACTGTCTCACAAGCCTTGATCATCATCAGGAGATTTAACTATGCGCCATGAAGATTCCATCCTTGAGGACAATCCTTTCTGGTACCGGGATGCCATTATTTATCAGTTGCATATTAAGGCATTCTCCGATTCCAGCGCCAATGGTTTTGGTGATTTCCGCGGATTGATTGAGAAGCTTGACTACTTGCATCAGCTTGGCATTACAGCGATCTGGTTGCTTCCTTTTTATCCATCCCCACAGCGGGATGACGGATACGATATATCCGACTACTATACCGTCAATCCAAACTACAACACCCTCCGGGAATTCAAACAGCTGCTTCGCTCCGCCCACAGTCGCGGTATCCGGATAATCACTGAACTGGTGCTTAATCACACTTCGGACCAGCACCCCTGGTTCCAGCGTGCCCGTCTGGCCAAGCCAGGATCTGTGCATCGAGACTACTACGTCTGGAGCGACACTCCGGAGAAGTACCGTGAAACACGCATTATTTTTCAAGACTTTGAGACGTCCAACTGGACCTGGGATCCGATCGCAAAAGCCTATTTCTGGCATCGTTTCTATTCCCATCAGCCGGATCTCAATTTTGACAATCCGAAAGTACAATCTGAAATGCTGCGGGTTATTGACTTTTGGATGAGCTTGGGGGTCGACGGTGTTCGTCTTGACGCCGTTCCATATCTGTTCGAAAGGGAAGGTACAAATTGCGAAAATCTCCCTGAGACCCATGATTTTCTCAAGAAGCTGCGGACTCATCTGGATAGTTCATTTAAAAACCGAATGCTGCTTTCAGAAGCAAACCAGTGGCCGGAAGATGCTGCAGCTTATTTTGGCGATGGCGATGAAAGTAATATGGCTTTTCATTTTCCGCTTATGCCTCGTATGTTCATGGCTATCGAAATGGAAGACCGCTTTCCGATTGTCGACATTCTCGACCAGACGCCGGCAATACCTGAAGGGTGCCAGTGGGCCATATTTCTGCGCAATCATGACGAATTGACTCTGGAGATGGTGACCGATGAAGAGCGGGACTATATGTACCGGGTATATGCCTCAGATCCGCGGGCACGTATTAATCTCGGCATCCGCCGCAGATTGGCCCCCCTGATGGGTAACAATCGCCGCAAAATAGAACTTATGAACATGCTGCTTTTTTCTATGCCGGGAACGCCCATCATCTACTATGGCGATGAAATAGGTATGGGTGACAACTACTTCCTGGGCGATCGAAACGGAGTTCGCACTCCCATGCAGTGGAACCAGGATCGAAACGCCGGTTTCTCCAGAGCTAGCCCCCAAAAACTGTTTTCACCGGTCATTATCGAAGCGGAGTACCACTATGAATCTGTCAACGTAGAGAACCAGGAACGCAACTCTTCGTCCCTCCTTTGGTGGATGCGGCGCACAATCGCCATGCGCAAGCGCTTTAAGGCCTTCGGCTGTGGCACTCTGGACGTAATGCCGTCAGATAACCCGAAAGTTTTGACCTTTATCCGAAGCTTTGAAAATGAAAGAATTTTGGTGGTCATTAATCTCTCTCGTTTTGCGCAGACAGTCACTGTTGACCTTTCCCGCTACGCCGGTATGATTCCCGAAGAGGTCTTCAGCCATAACCGCTTTCCAATAATCCAGGAGACACGCTACCACTTTACTCTGGGATCATATGACTATTTCTGGTTTGCGCTGAAAAGTACCGAAGCGAGCTCCGAAGCATGCGATGACGAATGCATGAAATTGAAGCTGAGGGGAGGGCAGCCCTGGTGGGATGTTCTGAAAGGCAAGACCGGAGAGTTGTTGTGCAATAATGTCATGCCTCGCTACCTGCAGCGCGTCTTTTGGTTTATCGGCAAGGGGCGCATCATCAGGCAGATCAGCGTAATTGACAGCTGCCAGTTGAGACAGGATGATCAGCTGTTTTTACTTGCATTCATCAAGGTAACCTACACCGAGTGGGATCCGGAAATTTATCAGATTCCCATGACCTGGCTTTCCAGCGAACAGGTACAGGCTATGACGGAACGGCATCCGCTGGCAACCATTACAGCCCTTGCGCTTGGAGATGCTCCGGGTGTGCTGTGCGATGCAATCTACTTTGAAGAATTCCGGGCTCTCCTTTTTGAGTTGATGAGCGACCGATCAAAAGTGCATGGTACAAACGGCTCCCAACTAGTCGGTCAACGAGGCAGCGGTATATCGAAATCAGTCCTTCCCAGAACAGATCTTTTTCCCAGCAGGGTTGCCACGGTGGTTCAGAACAATACCAGTATTCTATACGGTGACCGGATGCTCTTTAAAATGTACCGCAAACTGGAAGACGGGATCAACCCGGAGCCTGAAATACTCCGCTTTCTGGCTGGGAAAAGCAAATTCCGCCATGTGCCGACTTATGCGGGGAAAATAGAATACCATGCAGCCAGCGGCAAAGAGTATGATATCGGAGTCCTACAATCATACATTTCTTGTCACGGTGATGCTTGGCGCAACACTTTGACGAGTCTTGCACAGTTTGTGGAACACCTGCTTTCAAACAAGCAGGACCTGCCAAAACTCCCAGCCACACTTCCGACACTTCTTGACGTTGTAGACAGCGGCATTCCTGACCAGTTTCGTGAACTTGTGCGAGGACTGCATCTGGAAATGGCCCTGCTGCTTGGCCGACGCACGGCAGAAATGCATCGGACCCTGGCCACCAGCTCAAAAGACGACACTTGGAGCATGGAAGCGTTTTCCACCCTCTACCAGCGCTCCATATTCCAATCCATGCGGGGACTGGTGAAGAAAAACTTCCAGATGCTGGGGGCTAATATTCAGCTCCTGCCTGATGACGGACAACGCAGGGCCATTCGGGTGTTGTCCATGGAAAAAGACATCATTGCCTGTTTGCACAAAATTACCGGTCATCGCCTTTCTGCCATGAAGTGCCGGATTCACGGCGATTTGCATCTGGGCCAGGCGCTTTTTACCGGTAAAGATTTCGTCTTTATCGATTTTGAAGGCGAACCGGCTCATTCGTTGAGTGAACGGCGACTGAAACGCTCTCCGCTGCGGGATGTAGCCGGCATGCTGCATTCTGTCCACTACGCTGCCATGACAACGCTCGTTAATCACGGCAGCAGCCATCCTGATGACATATCTCTACTCGAGCCCTGGCTTGAAGCGTGGTACATTTATGTGAGCGGTTCTTACCTTAAAGCATACCTTCATGCGATGAAAAACTCCCCGTTAGTTCCTGTTGACAGATCGGAACTGACGGTTATGCTGCGCTGCTTCCTGATTCAGAAGATGGTTCAGGAACTGGGATACGAGTTGAACAACCGCCCTGAAAAGGTTGATATTACATTACGGGGAATTGAAATGTTGATGAAAGAATGCAGTTATTCATGACAAAATCCATCTCATTCCAAAATAAGTATGATACGGCATGAGATGAAAACATTCAAAGCGTCTGTTGTCCCATGTGGAACTGCCGCTGCAGTAGTCCCTGAAATGAGCGGACCATTTCAAAAGCTGCCCGCAACTGTTCTTGTTCCATACGGTTTAGCCGCTCAAGGGTAATCCGGTTATCCGGCTCCCGGTTATCCCGAATTGCATTTACCTGCGTATGCAGACGGAAGTAAACCAGCGTATCGAATGCCGCCATCAGATCTTCGGCGACATCTTTATCAAACTTGCCTGCCAGCACCAGTTTCTCCAGACGATTCCAGGTGCTGTTTTCCAGTATTCCTTCAGATAGGGAAAGAATTTTAATACCTTCGGTGATGGCAAAAATCCCTGCTTTTTTTATATCCACTTTCCCGGCATGTTCTCCTTTTTCTGTCTTGATTCTGCCGAACCAGCCGAGCGGGACGATGAAGCGAAGCATGTTTGCGATCATGTGTCCGATAAACACTTGGTCCATCATCAGTCGTCCGCTTACATGATCCTTTAGTTCTTTCACCAGAGAGTGGTCGCCATCCAGAAAACGCAAGTCTGAGAACATGCTGACATTGAGGATGTTTTCCGGTGTCGGGGTTGTGAACCAGATATCCAACTCACTTCTCCACTGACTGAGGCTGCGCCGCCACGGATCATTTTTTGCCATGATGCCGCCGGGGCAGGGCGGGACCCCTGTGGAGATCAAAGCGTCTATCAGCACCTGGCTGAACTCCTTCAGATACATTACTTCTGGCGGTTTGAGTTCGTCGGCATAGACCAGGGCATTGTCCTGATCTGTCGTGAGAGTCTGTTCTCCACGCCCTTCACTCCCGAGCACTACAAAGGCGAAGTTGTCCGGAAGAAATGTAAAATCACCGCTGCGTAAAATGTGGATCAGACGTAGCTGTATCCGGTCGTTCAAGTGCGCGATCAGACGTACCAGGTCCCGTATTCTTACGCCGGTGCCGATCAGGTGTCCGACCAGGCTCTGTACCTGTTGATGAAGAGCTTTTAAATCCTTCACGGTACGTGCTTCTTCGATTTTCCGCACCAGTTGCTGGGGAGAGCGGCTCTGGATCTGCAGAAGATCCGAATCAGTTATTATCCCTGTCAGTCTGCCGGACCGGTTGGTTACCACCAGTCGGTGAATCCTGTGTCGGGAAAGCAAGTGGAGCGCCTCGAAAAGGAATTCTTCCTCATCAATGGTAATAATGGGAGAGTTCATCACCTCCTTCACCGTCAGTGCCAGTGGATTAAGACCTTGTGCTACCACCTTGTTGCGCATATCCCGGTCGGTTAGAATGCCGAAGAGTGTTTCCTCCTCACAGACAACTAGACTCGATATGTTGTTACGGCGCATAAGTGCCGCACATTCAACCAGCCGGTCATCAGGTTTACATGTAATCACGTCACGGCGGCAATAACTGCCAACATGCAAAAATAGAGCGTTCAAATCATGCATTGAAATACCTCAGACCTGTTCATTTCGTAAAGGTTGGGTTATAATAGAAAACATTTGGAACACAGGCACACCTTTAATGCCATAACAAACTTTATTACTGAGGAGACAGTCATGAAATCAATACCCAGCAGGTTTACACTGATTCAGTTTGTTATTCTTGTCGCGCTTGCCAGCACCATGCTTCTAGGTGGCTGCGCTCGCTATGCCCGCACGGTGAATACGTTCTACGATCCTTCAGCGACGGTTCGAAGCGGCAGTGGGAACATATATGTCATTATCCCGGAAAACCAGACGACACAATCATCGGATGTCAAATGGGTGCTCGGGAATGTCAAAAATGATGACAACAAGAATATCGACAATGTGTACAGTTCCCGTTCTCCGGCAGAAATCATCCAGGCAGCATTCAGCCTGGAGTTTCAGAAGGCTGGATATACGGTTATACCGGCCACAAAGCGGACCGGAACGGAAGAACGGGTACTTGACCTTACCACATCAAAGATTGAGCTGGAACAAATCTCCGATGTGATGGATATCAAGGCAAAATGCCGGGTGCTGGTTGGAGTGGATGTGTTCAAAAACGGTCAACTGATCAAACGGCTTCAATATGAGGCAACTTCATCGAAGACCGACATCAAGGATCGTGACCTGCTTGCTGAAAGTGTGCTGCAAGAATCACTAAAGTCGATCATGAAGCAAGCCGTGCCGGAACTGCAAGGCATATTGAGTCATTAACAGAAGCAATGTCGCATCATGGTATCAGCTAGATAGAGGGCGTCTTTTAAAAAGGCGCCCTTTATTGTTGTGGCACAGTCTGATTTACCGTTTGATTTATGTTTCTTTACAAATTGTTATCAACGCTTCCATCAGATTAGTAGTTGTTAGCAGCCCTACAAGGTTGTTGTTGGTATCGGTTACGCACAACCCGTTAAGCTTATTGTCGTGTATTAACTGAGCCGCCTGGCAGAGCGGAGCATGTGGAGTAATCGTCATTGGATGGGGATTCATCGCATCTTTGACTGTTGTCTTTGCAAGAATGTAGTGCACCTCCCACGTGTCCAGAGAAGTGGATTGCCCCGGAGTGAAGCTCTTGATCATAAGGTCAGTGATCAGTCCGCAAAACTTACCCTTGTTTGTCACCGGCAGGCGGCGGATTTTCTTCTCCTTCATAAGATGCATTGCCTCAATAATTGAGGCATCCACGTCAATAGTAATCGGATCAGGAGTCATCCATTGTTCAACTGTTTGCATAGTGTTTCTCCTTACATTCCAAGGAATGCCTTCTTGATATGGTCGTTACTCAATAGATCGCTGCCGCTGCCTGAAAGAACGACGCGTCCGGTTTCCAAAACATAAGCCCTGTCGGCGATCTTCAATGACTGGAAAACGTTCTGCTCAACCAGCAGGATCGTAACTCCCTGCTTGTTGATCTCCTGGATAATTTCAAAGATTATTTTAACAAATAATGGCGAAAGTCCAAGTGACGGTTCATCCAGGAGCAAGAGTTTGGGATTGGCCATCAGGCCACGCCCAATGGCCAGCATCTGCTGCTCGCCGCCGGACATGGTGCCGCCAAGTTGCTTTTCCCGTTCTTTCAGGCGCGGAAACATGCCGAATACCCGCTCAACATTTGCCTCGCGGTTTTTTTTGGCACTTTTGATGTACGAACCCATACGTAAATTTTCGAGTACCGTCATGTCGGGAAAGATCTTTCTACCCTCTGGCACCTGTACGATGCCACGCTCGACGACCTGATGTGATTCCAAATTGTTAATTTTCTCTCCATTAAAGGTAATGGAACCGGAGGATGGTTTTACCAGGCGGGAAATGTTTTTGAGTGTAGTGGACTTGCCGGCCCCGTTAGCGCCAACAACAGAGATAATTTCTCCTTCGTGGACCTCCAGATCAATATCCCACAGCACCTTCAAATCACCATAACTGAAATTGAGTTTGTCGATTGTTAACATTGATAACCTCTATTGAAACTAATAGGGATTTACTCGCTTCCCAGGTAAGCCGTAATTACCTCGGGATTGCTAACTATCTCCTGAGGTGAACCCTCGGCCAGTTTCTCTCCAGAACAGAGTACCACCACACGATCAGAGATACGCATGATGGCTTTCATGTCGTGCTCGATAACCATCTGGGTTATTCCCAGTTTTCTGATGTCGAGGATCAATTGAATAATCTCCTCGCTCTCGGCCGGATTGAGTCCCCCCATAACCTCATCCAGTAGCAGAAGCTTGGGGTTGGTTGCGAGAACGCGAGCGACTTCCAGCTTTTTTCGCTCACCGATCGGCAGTCCCCCGGCCAGTAAATGGGCACGATGTTCAAGTTTCACAACTTTGACCTGCTCCATGGCTATTTCACGGGCTTTCTTAAGGGAATTGGTGCGACAGAGAGCACCTACCATGACATTATCAACAACACTCATCTTGGCCAAAGGGCGAACCTTTTGCCAGGTACGGACCATGCCGCGTTTGCACACTGTATCGGGTTGCAGGCCATTCATGGAACGGCCGTTGAATATAATCTCTCCCTTGGAGGGCGGGTAGTAACCGGTGATGCAATTGAACAGTGTGGTCTTGCCGGCACCGTTTGGTCCGATAAGTCCCATGATC
>JAQUCQ010000112.1 GCA_028686145.1 Desulfuromonadaceae bacterium
AATAATTATTGCCATTAATAGTAACCTTCTTTATATCAAACCAGGAGGAGGTAAAAACAAAATAAAAAATATTCCAGCCTAAAAATCCTATAATAATGTAAAATAGCAAAACTCTGAATAAATTGTCTCAACTACTCATATTATCCCGGCTGCTCACTGCATGCCTCGGCCGGCGAATACGACCTCTCTACCCGCGAACTATTCAAGGCGCTGGGTATCGGCCTGACCGAAATCCCCGACTGGTTTTGCTGCGGCGCTACTCCGGCTCACAACGTCGATGAACTGCTGTCGCTGTCGCTCTGTGCCAAAAACCTGGAGCTGGCCGACAAGGTTGAAGGAGACATGGCCGTGGCTTGTGCCTCCTGTTTCTCACGACTCAAAACCGCCCAACATGTCTTGGGTGAGAGCGACGTCAAGCGTAAACAGGTTGAAAAAGCCATTGCCGCTCCGGTCAAACTGGACAGCAATGTCAAACACCTGCTGGAAATCCTCGCCAAAGACCTGGGGCTGGAGCGATTGGCCGCAGCGGTAAACAAGCCGCTGTCCGGCCTCAAAGTTGCCTGCTACTACGGCTGCCTGCTGACCCGTCCCACCGATGTCCCCAACCTGGATTGTGCTGAAGCGCCTACCATCATGGAGCGGGTCATCGAAGCGGTCGGTGCGGAAACCGTCGCGTGGACCCACCGCCTTGAGTGCTGCGGTGCCAATTTCACCCTCTCTCGTCCCGGTGTCGTCATCCAGTTGACCAACGCCATCCTCGAATCCGCCAAAGCGGCTGGCGCCAACTGCATCATGGTTGGGTGCCCCCTGTGTCATGGCAATTTGGACATCCGGCAAAAAGAGATTGAAGGGGTCTACAGCACCAGCTACGGCCTGCCGGTATTTTATCTTACCCAACTGGTTGGACTCTCCGTTGGACTTGGCACAGACAAGCTCGGCCTGGATGCCATGATGGTCAACCCGATGCCGCTGTTGAAAAAGAAGGGGTTACTGTAGCATGTCAAGAATAGGCGTATTCATTTGCCACTGCGGCGAAAATATATCCAGAACGGTTGATGTTGAACGGGTGGCAGCCGAGATTGGCAAGCTCTCCGGCGTAGCCTTTGCCACCGACTATAAATACATGTGTTCCGACCCGGGTCAAAATCTGCTCAAAAAAGCCATCCAGGAACAGAAACTTACCCATGTCGTGGTTGCCGCCTGCTCACCGCGCATGCACGAAAAAACCTTCCGCAAAGCCGTCGAAGCGGCCGGACTGAATCCTTTCCTCTGCGAGATGGCCAACATCCGCGAACATTGCTCCTGGGTGCATGAAAACAGGGAAGAAGCGACCGTCAAGGCGATCGATATCGTCGGCATGATGGTCGAGCGGGTCAAGAAAAACCGTATCCTTCCCACCATCACCGTGCCGGTCACCAAGAGATCCCTGGTCATCGGCGGCGGTATCGCCGGAATCCAGGCCGCCCTCGACATCGCCGATTGTGGCCATGAAGTGATTCTGGTAGAGCGGGAGCCCTCAATCGGCGGTCATATGGCCCAGCTTTCCGAGACCTTCCCGACTCTGGACTGCTCCCAATGCATCATGACCCCCAAGATGGTCGATGTTGCCAACCATCCCAAAATAAAGC
This sequence comes from Desulfuromonadaceae bacterium, assembly GCA_028686145.1. Taxonomy (GTDB): domain Bacteria; phylum Desulfobacterota; class Desulfuromonadia; order Geobacterales; family Pseudopelobacteraceae; genus JACRCG01. Next base: position 1,629 of record JAQUCQ010000112.1, read on the forward strand.
TCTACACCTACAGTGAAGTCGAACTGGTTGAAGGGTATATCGGCAACTTCCAGGTCACCATCAAGAAAAAGGCCCGTTCAGTCGATGAAGACAAATGTACCGGTTGCGGCGTCTGCATGACCAAATGCCCGCAGAAAAAGATCCCCAACAAATTCGACCAGAACATCGGTATGCGCACCGCCATCTACGTCCCCTTTCCTCAGGCCGTGCCCAATACCCCGGTCATTGACCGTGACAACTTCACCTGGTTCAAAACCGGCAAATGCGGCGTCTGCAAGAAAGTCTGCGGCCCCGGTGCCGTAGATTTTGAACAGCAGGACACCCTGGTCGTCGAAGCGGTCGGCGCCATCGTCGTTGCCACCGGCTTCGACCTCTACAGCATCGATGAAAAGCCTAAAGGCTCTCCCATCAAAGGGTACGGTGAATTCGGCCATGGCAAAATACCCGACGTCATCGACGGCATGACCTTCGAACGTCTGGCAAGCGCCTCCGGTCCGACCGGTGGTAAAATCCTGCGCCCCTCCGACGGCAAGGAGCCGAAACAGATAGTCTTCATCCAGTGCGTCGGTTCCCGTGCCCGTGAAAAGGGGATCTCCTACTGCTCCAAGGTCTGCTGCATGTACACCGCCAAACATACCATGCTCTATCACCACAAGGTTCACGACGGCCAGGCCTACGTCTTCTTCATGGACGCCCGTACTCCGGGAAAAAGCTACGACGAATTCTGGCGCCGTTCGATAGAAGAAGAGGAAGCGGTCTACATCCGCGGCATGGTCTCCCGTCTCTACCAGAAAGGGGACAAGATCGTCGTCATGGGGAGCGACATCGCCGTCGGTGTCCAGGTCGAGATCGAAGCCGACATGGTGGTCCTGGCGACCGCCGTGCAACCGCAAAAGGGCGCCGATCTCCTGGCCCAGAAACTCGGCATCTCCTACGACAAATACCACTTCTACTCCGAGGCCCACGCCAAACTGCGTCCGGTCGAATGCGCCACCGCCGGCATCTACCTGGCCGGCGCCTGCCAGGGTCCCAAAGATATCCCCGAAACCGTATCCCAGGCCAGTGCCGCAGCTGCCAAGGTCATGACCCTTTTCTCCAAAGACAAGCTGGAGCGCGAACCGATCGTGGCCCGCGTACGCGAAGCCGGTTGCGTCGGCTGCTTCGCCTGCAAAAAGGTCTGCGCCTACGGTGCCATCGAAGAAAAGGAGATCCGCGACCGTCAAGGCAACCTGATCAAGGCAGTCGCCTACGTCAACCCGGGTGTGTGCGCCGGTTGCGGCACCTGCCAGGCGACCTGCCCGTCCAAGTGTGTGGAACTGGATGGGTATACGGATGAGCAAATAATAGCAATGATTGAGGCCCTGTAAGGAGGATTGTGAAATGCTTGCTCGTTTGCTTATGTTGGCAATGTTACTGACAATGTTTCTTTATAGCGGCTGTTCAAGCTACAATTTTCCCAAGGCAGTTTATGAAGGAGTCCAAACACGGGATCAGCTGCAGTCAACACCGGGTGAGCGGTTGGGGAAGCCAGAACCAATAAATTATCAACAGTATGAGTCGGAACGGAAACGCTAATTTATGGATAACACAATTAAACATGACTTCGAACCCAAAATAATTGCCTTTGTCTGCACCTGGTGCACCTACGCCGGGGCCGATCTGGCCGGGACCAGCCGCATGCAGTACCCGGCCAATGTCAGGGTACTCAAGTTCCCCTGCACCGGCCGCATCGATCCGGTTTTCATTCTGAAAGCCTTTCAGCAGGGGGCCGACGGGGTCCTCGTTTCCGGCTGCCACCCCGGTGACTGCCACTACATCGCCGGTAACTTCCATGCCCGGCGACGCTTCGCCGCATTTCGAAAACTGCTGGAGTTTATCGGTGTTGATCTTAACCGTCTGCAGTTCTCATGGGTTTCGGCTGCCGAAGGGGGCAAATGGGTCGAAGTTGTCACCGATCTGACCGAAAAAGTGCGCACCATGGGGCCGATGGTCGAATTCAAGGAACTGGCGCTGGAAGAACAGTGGTCCGGTGCCATCGATACGCCGGAATTACGAGAAGCGTATGACGCCATCTGACGGGAAAAATATGAGCACACAACCAATCGACACATCCATATACACCACCATCACCGCTGCCATTCGCACCGAGGCCTCTCGGCTGTTCACGGCAGGGGAGATTGTTGCCATCGTCGGCTACGCCGCTGCCCGCCGCAAGGGTGCTGCCCAACCAATTATCATCACTGATGCAGCAGCAGCCGAAACGCTGGTATTTACGGAATCTTGCGTCAACAATCTGGCCGTTTACCTGACCAAAGCCAAAAAGGAAATCCCCAAAAACGGGAAGATCGGCATCATCGTCAAAGGGTGTGACCTGAAAGCCCTAGTCGGACTGATGGGGGAATCACAGCTTAAGCGAGAAGACCTCTACTTGATCGGTATACCCTGTGCTGGTGTTCTCGCCTCCACGGCCCAACCCGCGACCGAACTAACAACAGAGACAATCGCCTCCAAATGCTGTGAGTGTGATGCCCATCTGCCGCTCGGCTGCGATTTTGTCCCAAGCATTGCATTTCCCCCGGGACCGCAACTGGAAAGCCGCTACAGCGCCGAGATCGCCCGGTTGGAAGCACTCACACCGGCCGAACGCTGGGCCTACTGGAAAGAACAGTTTGCCAAATGCATCAAATGCTATGCCTGTCGCCAGGTCTGTCCGTTCTGTTTCTGTGAACAGTGTCTTTGTGACCGCAACAAACCGCAGATGGTGGATACCACTCCCCGCCCGGCTGGTAACACCGCCTGGCACATCGTGCGCGCCATGCATCTCGCCGGCCGCTGTGCCGGTTGCGCCGAATGCGAACGGGTCTGCCCGATGGACATCCCCTTGAATCTCCTCAATCGTAAAATGGCCAAAGAGCTGAAAGAGCTGTTTGATTACGAGGCCGGCTTTGAGGTTAACGACACGGGTCCGCTGACGATGTTTACCGAAAAAGACGATCAATCGTTTATCAAGTAAGGATGCCGATGCAGAAATACATCTCCGAACAGAACCTGAACACCCTCATAGATACGCTGATTGCTGCAGGCACCCGCGTCGTAGCCCCGCGCATGAGTGCCGGAATCCCGCTCTACGAACCGCTTGATAGCTCAGCCGAAATGGCGACAGACCTTTTGCCGCGCCGTTCTGCCAAAGAAGCCTTCTTCCCCGTATGCGAAGAGATCATGTCCTACGAGAAAGAAGGACAGCAGATCAAACTGACCGATGTCGATCCGGCCCGCTTTCCCGAGACGGTACTGGTCGGGGTGCGCCCCTGCGACGCCGCCGCCATCCCGGTGCTGGATGCGGTGTTCTCCTGGGACTACAAAGATGAATTTTTTCTCGAACGCCGCAGAAAGACAACCGTCATCGGCCTGGCCTGCACAACTTCCGACGATGCCTGTTTCTGCACCGCCGTTGGGCTCTCTCCTGTCGAAAGCAGAGGAAGCGACCTGTTCCTGACGCCACTGGAAGGTGGCGGCTATGCCTGTGAGACGTGGAGTGAAAAGGGTGAAGCGCTGATCACCTCCAATAGTGCCCTCTTCTCGGATCTGAACGGTGCCGCTCCAATGCCACTGGCCGCACCCCAGGTCGACAAGATCGAACTAAATAAGGTCAAGGCATGGCTGGATGAGCACTTTGAAGACCCGCTCTGGGATGGCATTGCCGTGCGCTGTGTCGGTTGCGGTGCTTGTGCCTTTGTCTGTCCGGCCTGTCACTGTTTTGATATCGTTGACGAAGGCACCGAGAAAGCCGGCAAGCGCCGCAAAAGTTGGGATGCCTGTGGCTTCTGGAAGTTTACCCACCACGCCTCGGGCCACAACCCGCGTGACCTGCAGCCCAAACGCTACCGCAACCGCATCATGCACAAGTTCAAATACTACGACGATAAATTCGGCCAAACTCTCTGCACCGGCTGCGGCCGCTGCGTGCGCATCTGCCCGGTCGGGATCGACATCGCCCAGATCATAGAAGACATCAGCAGGAAAGACTGATTATTATGTGTGATAACACCAACCAAAACATTTATCTCCCCTATCTGGCCACTGTCGAGGAAATCATCGACGAGACCCCCGATGTCCGAACACTCAGGCTGGTCTTTCAGGACGAACAGGTCAGGGATAACTTCCGTTTCCGAGCTGGCCAGTTCGGTGAATACTCAGCGTTTGGTGCCGGAGAGGCAACCTTCTGCATCGCGTCATCACCGACCCGAGCGGGGCACATTGAATGCAGTTTCCGCTCCGTGGGCAGGGTAACTGAAGAGTTGCGCCGACTGGAAGTGGGGGACAGTATGGGGTTCAGGGGCCCCTACGGCAATTCGTATCCGATCGAAGAATTCTATGGCAAGAATCTGGTCTTTATTGCCGGCGGTATTGCTCTGCCGCCACTCAGAACCCTTATCTGGAACTGTCTTGACCTGCGTGATAAGTTCGGCGAGATTACCATCGTTTATGGGGCCCGGTCGGAAAGTGATCTGGTGTATAAGCGGGAATTGCAGGAATGGCAGGAACGGAAAGATGTGCGCCTGGTTAAGGCCGTCGATCCGGGTGGAAATAGTCCCGAGTGGGATGGCAAAGTCGGATTTGTGCCGACAATCCTCGAAGAAACGGCACCATCTGCGGAGAACACGGTTGCTCTGGTCTGCGGCCCTCCAATCATGATCAAGTTCACCCTGCCGGTACTTGAAAAGCTTGGTTTCAGTGATGAACAGGTCTACACTACGCTTGAAAACCGGATGAAGTGCGGCCTCGGAAAGTGCGGGCGTTGCAATGTGGGCAATGTGTATGTCTGCAAAGATGGCCCGGTCTTTACAGCGAAGCAGGTTAAGGCGATGCCGTTGGAGTATTAGCCGTTATTTGCCGAGTGCCTCTTCAATTTTTCTTTGATCAAAGCCTTCGATGATTCTGCCATTGATCTGGAAGGTCGGAGTAGAATCAACCCCCTCTTTTTTTGCGATCTCAAGCTGTTCTTCCTGGAGCCTGATCCCTTTGGGTGTGGCCTCAAGTCGTGGTTTCCGGTCGAGAGAACCGGACATGATTGCATGATAGGCCTTCGCTTTATCTGGTTGCGACAAAACATATTGGGCTTTCTCTTTGGCTCTCGGGTGATAGGGGAGAGGGTAAAAGAAGACGTAACGTGTTACATCGCTGCGACCCTCAAAATATTTGGAAGCTTTACGACAGTAGGGGCAATCCGGGTCAGTGAACTCGATAACCATCTTTGGACCGTTACCGATGGTTATGGCTTTGCTTAAATCAGGGCCGGATGCCTGCGCCGGTTTAGATAGTGCTGCAACGGCCAGAAACAGTCCTATTAGTATAATGCGTTTCATATCAAACCTCAGAGTGATTATTTTGTTGTACCATCAGAACAACAGGGTAAAAGAATAACAAATGTGCTTCCCTGACCGTTCTCTGATTCTGCCCAGACTACTCCATGAAAACTTTCAATAGCAAGCTTGCAATACGCCAGCCCCAGCCCTGCTCCCCCCCGCTCTCTTCCCGTTTTTCGGGCAAATTGAGTGTAGCGGTCAAATATTCGGTCCAGCTCATCCGGCAGGATCCCATTGCCACTATTATATATGGCCAATTTTACAAAAGAACCTGATTTCAGGAAATCCGGAGGGGCCTGCGCATAAACAGGGATTGTTACTGAACTCACCTCATTTTCAGGAATAAAATTACAGGAAACGGTTATGTTACCATCTTCCGGAGTGAATTTCAGAGCGTTGCCGAGTAAATTTCCAAGAACTCTGGTAAAAGAGTTCTTGTCAACTGCTACACCATGGGCGCCAGGGTCCACGTTGACGGAAAGTTCTATGCCGTCATGTCTCGCCGGTCGGGAAAATTGATGTGCAACCTTGCTGATGATTTCACCGGCATCGTAATGGTGTATGGTCATTTGAATCTTACCGGCTTCAAATTTTCTGATATCAAGAAGATTGTCGATCATGGTGACAACTTCATTACAGCTGTCAATTGCTGATTGCAGATATTCTTCCTGTTCATCGTTGACGGCGCCGAGGCATCCTTCACGAATAATATCTATTGATCCTATTACTGCGGTCAGTGGATTTTTCATGTCATGAGAAAGCATCAGAATGAAATCTTCTCTTTCCTGCTGTAATTGCCGTTTCTCTATTCGCTCCCGACGGTGTGCGCGAGCCCGCTCGATCCTCTGAAGCATATCTTCAAGAGCAAAAGGTTTGGAAATATAATCTTCTGCACCGTTTCTCATGCATTCTACTGCAAGTTCTTCACTGCCGTGTCCGCTCATCATGATCACAGCAGTATCGCTACCCGCATCCTGAAGGCGCTTCAGTACCGTTATGCCATTAAGCCCGGGCATACTGATATCAAGCAGCATGACGGTATAATCTTTTCCGTTGGCAAGCATGTCAAGCGCTGTTGAACCGTCAGAGGCCAGGGATGGCACATACCCCTCATCAGCCAGGAACAATTCCAATGCCTGGCCGATTTCTTTCTCGTCATCAACAATTAAAATTCTGTCTTTATTTTTAGTTAGCATTGAGTACGTTCTCTTTCCATGCTGGACAGAAATGCCTCGGCCAGGATCAGGTCTTCGGGCGTAGTTATTTTGATATTCCGATAATCACCCGGAATAATATGCACGTTTCCTCCGGCATATTCAATCAGGGATGCGTCATCAGTACCGGAAAAATTATCAGCCTCGGCTGAAAGATGGGCACGGTATATTTTTCCAAAACGAAACGACTGCGGCGTTTGTGCCTGCCACAATGTTTCGCGAGGAGGGGTGCCGCATATAATTCCGTCACGCACCGTTTTGATAGTGTCTTTTACCGGGACAGCAACCAGTGCACCATCGTGGAGAGCGGCTGCGTTTATTGATGCTTGGAGCATTTGTTCGGTTACCAGCGGTCTGACGCCGTCATGGATCAGGATTACATCGTTGTCGGAAACGAATTCTCGCATGGCGTTCAAGCCATTCATCACCGAGTTTTGGCGCTCCTTGCCTCCGGGCACAATTGCAGCAACTTTTTTGAAACCATATGCATTAACGATGTGTTTCCGGCAGTATGCAATCTCTTCGGCAGGAATTACCAGATAAATAACATCGATCAGAGGGGACTGCTCAAAAATAGAGATGGTACGAGCAACAATTGGCATGTCATTCAACTGCAGATACTGTTTGTTGATTGACGCTCCCATGCGTTTACCCATACCCGCCGCAGGTATCAGGGCGACAGATTTGAATGTGACCATTAATTATTTCTCCGAATGGAGTATACCAGCTTTTTGCTGGGATGCAATCCAGTATACATTGATAAGTGATTAGGAGTTCTTGACTGGAGGTGCACCGCTTATAAGGACTTGCCCGCCATATTCAGCATTTTGACGAACGAGTGTTTCAGCCAGATCAGCGTCTTTATTCCGGAAGGCGTCGATAATTTTTTCATGTTCCTGTACCGAAACCTCCATCCGTCCAGGGAGACTGAGAGATGTAAAACGCAGACGTTGAAATTTTGTT
>JAQUCQ010000113.1 GCA_028686145.1 Desulfuromonadaceae bacterium
CCCTTTCTCCATCAGTTGCAATAGCACCTTATCGATGGTGTCGTCATTGAACAGCCACTGGTTCAGCGCTTCGCTGCCGATATACTCCGGCATGTCGTCGTCAAAGGTCTCTTCGTACTGTTCTTTTTCTTCTTCGGTCAGCTCATCGTAACGAATCCCCTGTTCCATGAACTTCAGCTGGGTTTCCACCGACCGGTACGGCACAAGGAAGTGGTCGTCGACCGCCTGCTTCAGTTCATAGGCATAGGTGGGAACGTTGTTCTCCAAACCAAAGATGTGATAGGTATTCTTGTCGATGTCATCCTTGGGAGTGGCGGTCAGTCCGATCAGCAGACTGTCGAAGTAGTCGAAGATGGCTTTGTATTTTTTATAGATGCTGCGATGCGATTCGTCAATGATGATCAGGTCGAAGTGACCCACCGTGAACAGTTTTCTGCCGCTATCGGTCTTGGTTTCATCGATGGCGTTCATCATCGTCGGATACGTCGAGAACACGATGCGGCTATCGGGGTCATCATGGGTGTCAAGTAAATTGCATAGCGACAGGTTGGGCATCAAGGCGTTGAAGTTGCCTTTGGCCTGACGCACCAGCGCGGTGCGGTCGGCCAGGAACAGCACGTTCTTGACCCAATTATGACGGGAAAGAATGTCGACAAGCGAGATCACGGTACGAGTCTTGCCGCTGCCGGTAGCCATGACAAGCAGGGCCTTCCGCGCTTTCCCCTCATAGGATTCGCACGTGGCCCTAATCGCTTCCTTCTGGTAGTAGCGGTTGGTAATGGTGCCGTTGATTTGCGCATTCTTCAGCGAGGTCTTGTGCAGGCGTCGATCCACAAGCAGCTGGAGCTCGTCCTTGGAGTAGAAGCCGGACGTGCGACGCGGCGGATATTGCAGGTCGTCCCACAGATGCGTGGCAAAACCATTGGTATAGAAGATAACGGGTCGCTGGCCATATTTCTGCTGCAGGCAGTCAGCGTATAGTTTAGCCTGCTGCTGTCCTACCAGCGGGTCCTTGCTGGTTCGCTTGGCTTCCACGACGGCCAGCGGCCTGCCGTTATCGCCCCAAAGGACGTAGTCGACAAAGCCCTGCCCAGTTCCAAAAGGCATGCCGCTGACTTCGACTTCTTCAATACAATCGCTGCCGAAGGTCCAGCCTGCATCTTTCAGGTCGATATCGATGTACTTCTTGCGGGTTGAGTATTCACTGATCTGCGGCGCTGCGTAGACGCGGGCCTTGATGTTTTCGGCGCGTAGTGCATGCAGCTCCTTGCGTAGGGCCTCGTTCTCTTCGACCGCATCCTTGAGTTTGCCATCCTTTTCACTCAACGACTGCTGCAGCTTGACGAGGTCGCTTTGGCTGATCTTCTGCTCGGCGCCTGTCGGCAGCAGCGTTTCATCGAAAGGTTGATCGCTGTAGGTTGAACCATAGCAGTAGCTGATCCAGGACGTGAATTGATGCAAGTTGTGCAGTGACAGCACCGCTTCAGTTCGTTTGATCGGGGCCGGTGAATGCACCGCCAGATTGCCGAGCTTGACGATGAACTTGATCGGAACGAACAGGCTCTGGTCAATCAGGTCAAGAAAGCTGCGCTCATGGATCAGGCTGGAGAGGTTGTCCTGATACGGGACCTTCAGGGCGCTGTCCGAAGCATAAAGCCACTTGACCGCCAGTTCCAGCGCCCTGCGGGCGAGGATGGCTGTGGTGGAAGGGCTGATGGCAATACTCTTCTCAGCCTCATCGCAGGCATGCGCGAAGCTGGTGAATTGCTGGTGCTGCTTAAGGAACGCGAAGTTGGATGCCATGGCTCAACTCCTGCTTAGAATAGGCCACCGACGCTCAGCATGTCATTTCATCCATAGGGTGAATTCGTTGTCCATAGGTATTATCCCGGCAAACGCGGATCGGTACCTAGCTTGAAACTTCAGATACTCTTCATAGCTGTCAAGCCGGCTCCATGCCGTAGTAAGCACAGGCGGTTCATTCATTGTCGCCAGTTTTTCGAGCACGATGTTGTCAATGGGGATATGAAAATATTGATAGTTGCGCGAAGTGAGTTCACGATCCAGGACGAACAGGTATTTTAGCGCCATGTTGATCCACTTTTGCGCTTGACCATAATACATTTTGTGCTGACCGACTGACCTAAAGGTTTCAATCAGTTGGCCGCAGCAGTCCTGGTGCCACTTGTCGTATTGCTCCTGATTTGCAAATTCATCGGTCAGCATGGATTGAAGTTGGGTGATGAGCCGCTGTTCCGCCTGTTTGTATATCTCTTGACGATGTTCATTCTTACCGAAGTCATGCAGAGTGCGGTTAAAGTCAAGGTAGGCCCTCTTTACCGCCGCTTTAAAGGGGTCGCGATAGTCGCCAAAATATACCAAAACCATGTAGTCGCGCACTTGGTCCGGTGTTATAGTCGATGCCACGCGTGCCGCCTCCTTGATGTCTATCTGTCAGAACAGTTCGCCCCGAAACGCCCGCTGCATCAGGCTGTTGAAGTTGTTCTCCATCTCGGTCAGGCTTTGTTGCATGAGGGTCTTTTGTTGCTCGGTCTTCTCGACGATGGCGGCGAATTGCTGTTGGAGGGGGAGCGGCGGAAGAAATGCGGGGAAACTCTTAAGCTGAGTAGAGTTAATCGAAGCAATCCCTGTTGTTTGCTTGGATGATCTTAAAAAATATTTCTTGCCATGTTTGCTCCCCATGAGAAAGCTTACATACTCCGGCATCACCTTATTTGTTTGTAACCTAATCCTGAAAATATGATTCTGATGGATGCATTCTTTGATTTGACCTTCCCATATCGCACAACGTCCAAGTTTATCCGGGTCACCGCCTTCAGTTGCCAACAGGTCCCCGTCTAACAGTGCGTATTTAGTAACATCTGATGGAAGTACTTCTATCTGCTTAATCTCATCAAGGACAAGGTGCCCGTCTTGCACATTGGCTACGCGCATGTATGGAACAAAAACGGTCTGTTGGTTAACCAGCTTTCTTCCCTTGGCAACACCTGACACGATTTCCGCTACATTGTCGAGCCTGTCAACTTCCCACCCCTTCGGGTTCGTCACCGGATCGCCAAACATGTCCAGGAACACGCTCCGTAAAAAATCGTCAAGCTTTTCTATCTGCGCCTTACGTAGGTCGATCAGTTCCTGAGCCTTATCCAGGATGGCGGCGATTTTACGCTGGGTGTCGATGGGCGGGAGGGGGATTTCGATGTTTTCAACAATACTCTTCGAAAGTTCTTTAAAGGTTGCCCCTCGACCCAAACTATTAAGATACTCCGTCCGTGATCGCAGATAGTAGAACAGGTATTTATTAAAGAGACTGTCCGAGCAGATGATGTTTTTGAATCCTTGGTTGCAACACATTTCTTTTCCTGCTATAGCGACTTTTCCGATTGGAGCTCTAGAGCTAAGAATGACAGTACCCTCAGGAAATAGTCGCGCACCGGATGATGACAATCCCGCCAAGGAAATTTTTCTAGCCGTATCATTGATGATTATAGTCGACTGGCTTATTTCTGCCGGTGTAACCCATAGAACACCACCGTCCCAGTATTCTGGATTCTGAGTGTCAGGTGTTCCACCAGATACTATATTTCCAAGACTTCCGAGTTTAATCATTTTTATCACAATAGCCCTCTTATGTCCTTAATCCCCTGCATTATCAGCTTTTCTTTTTCTTCGATAACTCTTAATATCTCTTCCGGCCTCTCATACTCTACCTCAACATGGTCCGTTTCCTTATACTTGTTGATCGACAAATCATAGCCATTGCCAACGATCTCCGTCTTTGATACAAAGAAGGACTTGTCGGTGCGCTTGCGGTCCGCTTCACCTGCCAGATTGCCAAAGCGGGCGATGATGTCCTCAATATCGTTATCTGTGACGGGATTGCGCTTATCATCCAGAGAGTAGCCGTCAGCCTGCATGTCATAGAACCAGACATTGTCGGTGCCGCCTGCACCCGTCTTGGTGAAGATCATGATGGCGGTCGATACCCCGGCATAAGGCTTGAACACCCCGCTCGGCATCGAGATGATTGCCTCCAGACGATGGTTCTCGATGATTTCCTTACGTATCGCCACATGTGCGTTGGAGCTGCCAAACAGAACCCCGTCCGGCACGATGGCGGCGCAGCGGCCACCCACCCGGAGCATGCGCAGGAACAAAGACAAAAACAACAGCTCGGTCTTTTTGGTCCGAGTCACCTTCAGCAGGTCGCCGGACACCGCCTCATAGTCGAGCGAGCCCTTGAACGGCGGGTTGGTCATGATCAGCGTGTATTTGTTGGTGTCAAGATTCTGCTCGGACAGGGAATCCTTGTATTCAATGTTGGGGCTATCAACGCCGTGAAGCATCATGTTCATGGCCCCGATGCGCAGCATGGTGCGATCCATGTCATATCCAAAGAACATATTGTTGTTATAGTGGGCCTTCAGCCTGGCATCGAAGAACAGGTTGGCATGATGCTGGCGCAAATATTCACCTGCTTCGACCAAAAAGCCTGCCGTGCCTGCCGCCGGGTCCACGATGGCATCTTCAGGAGTCGGTTTCAACAGATAAACGATCATGCGGATGATGTGCCGGGGCGTGCGGAACTGGCCGTTGGTGCCCGACGTGGCGACCTTTGACAAAAGGTATTCATATAAATCGCCCTTGGTGTCCCTGTCATCCATCGACAGTGCGTTCAGGCCGGTAACGATCTTTTCCAGCAGTTGCGGCGTAGGAATCATGAAGAACGCATCTGCCATGTATTTCGCGTAGGCTGAGTCCTGATCGGCGTGCAGCGTCTTGATAAACGGAAACACTTCTTCGGCAACAATTTTATACATGCGATCAGCTTCGAAGTTGCGGAACTGGTTCCACCGCAGATGTTGTTTATCTTCGGCAAACAAAGGCTCGAAGCCTATCCCCAGCACAACGGTTTCTTTTTCCTTGCGGGTCTCCATCTCATCGAGACCGCGAATAAACAGCAGATAGGTGATCTGCTCGATGACGGACAATGGGTTGGTGATGCCGCCCGTCCAGAATATCTCCCAAATCTTGTCAACCTTGTTCTTGATTTCACCAGTGATCATTAGGGTCCCCCTTAAGTTTGCAATTGTTACAAAGACTCATCTTCGCGCAAGCTATTGCCAATTCCTGCTACTGTCACGGATAAAACGCAGCATGTCAGGGATAATGTATTGATGACATTTTTGTCCTTTTCATGGCAGCAGGTTTATGCATGGGATTTTGTCCAGGTAGTGCGAGTCGGTTCTCAAAGAACAACTAAAAAAGCCCCCTACGGGGCTCTTGTGCGGTTGATGCCTGATGGGCACTAGAGTGCATCATCCCATAGGACGCGATCATTTTCGAAAATCCGAATATCATCCGGCACCGGTTCAGGCAGGGACTTCAGCCGGATAAAGTTTAATAAGTGCGAGGTCGCGTCTTCACGGTTATCGAAAGTCTGCGTCGTTATGCCTGAAGGTTCAACCAGCACAACTGCGCAGCCTTCGGTGAATTCATCGGTTTCGTACACGTACACGGCACCGGGCACGACCTTCAACCCACCCCACGATGCTGAAAAAAGGGGCCGGTTGCCTAACAAGACCAGCTTTTCAGGCGTCACAATGAGCCCCCCCTTTCTTAGTTCTCAAGAACCATGAAATACTGCCTATCCTTTCTTTGCTTTCATCTGAGCAATTTGCTCCAATAGTTTGCGCCTCGATTCTGCATGAGCTGCTTCGCGTGCTGCTGCGTCACAGATCAGAGTAACCGCCGCGGATTCCTTTGGCACATGTTGTGCCTGCAGTTCGATATCAAGCATCTGCACGATATCCTTAAAAGCCCGGTTGTGATAAGGCCGATTCCCCATCTCCTGCTGAGCAAATGGCTGAGCATACCAGTAATCCATCGCAAGTTTTTCTACCTCGCGCTTTACCAAACGTCCCTCGTCGGTTTCCGTGTCCGGTTTGTCCAGCGCCATCATTCCGGTGCTCTTTAACACCGCTAACGCCGCTTTAAGGTTGCCTGCCTCTAGCTGCCGCTCGACCACGTCGACTGATTTGCTAATAAGGGCGCGTAACCGGGATTGTGCGGCGTCCCTCAGTTCGTTCGCTTGACGGTTCCGCTCGGCGATAAAACTTGGTTCCTTGAGCCAACGATAGACCGTAGTCCGGTCAACACCGATTTCTTCGGCCACCTGCACAACAGCCTTTCCTTCAAGCAGCAGCTGAATCGCCCGTTGTTTCTGGATGACCAGGTCGGCCGGGGGCTCGACAAGTTTTAGTTTTTGTTGCGCAGGGTCGCGCCTTGTGGCAGCGTTGGCAGACATTGCAATCACCTCGCTAGTTATTATACCGGGATTGGCGATGTCACCGATGTCACAAATGCCACCAACATAAATATAAGGGTGTTGGGAATGTGTTCGTGTGTGTATGTATAATAGCTTAAGTAAGCAAGAGTGCGAAGCCGTTCTGATTAATCCAACCGGTTTCAAATCAAGATATTATGGGTCATATAGTCTGCTATAGCAGGGTGTGGTCTAGTGCAATTGCAGAAAACTGCAGAGAAAGTAAAAAAAGACGATTCGGGAGAAATCCCGAACCGCCTGTATTTCCTGATACGCCAATCGTTGTATGCCTTGATTTGTCTGGTTCTTTACGAATGCGCTGCTCTACCACTGAGCTACAGCGGCGTGTCACGTGACATTTATTATACGGATTTCAGGAAAATATGTCAAGCTGAAAAGCACGGTATACCGTCGAAATTGCTCACTCAATTACAGCTTCATCCCCTTAGTTTGCCTTTGCATTTGAAAGCAGGCTGTCCTTGGGTCCTGCTGCCAAAATCCGGCCAGCGTTGCGATTGCCTCCGGTCTTTCCGCAGTCTTTCGCTTGACCTGCGCCAGCCACTGACGCTCCAAGTCCTCCAGCGGATAGCCGAATACTTCGCGCCACGGACGATGCGTCATGTCGGCGCGGTAAAAAAACTCTTTCATTTTCGCCTGGCCAAAGACATCGATCAGGTACTGACCGAAGGAGCCTGCCTCGATGTATGCGGCGTGTTGCTTTTTGCGGTCTTTTATGACTGGCACATTATCGACGATTGCCATGCCCCAGTCTGCGTGGCCAGTTCCAATCTTGGCCAGTGGAATGAAAGACCCGGTTTGGATCAAAACAGCTACCCACTCATCGGCTCCGGCGCCACACACTGGAAATGACGCCGGATTTCCGAACTGCCGCTCCGTGGCTTCGCCCATCATGTTGCGAATTAACTTGTCACCATGCGGAAAAACCGCACTGGTCAATTTATGCGCCAATTGCTGTGGCTTTTCGCCGCCGCCGAATACTCTGACCACTTTCACTCTGCGGCCGTTTTCTTGGCGAAAGAAAAACAGTGAATTGGGTGTGCCGGAAACCGAATGGGCAAATTCAACCCGGATCACTTCCGATGAAAGATATTCCTGATCAGCTAACCAATATTTACGGATATTGTCCATCGTTGAGCGCGTTTTTTCAGCGGTGCGATTGAACTGCTCCGCAGACATGTTTGCGGTTTCATCCCGGATAACCAGTTTGCCATCGTCGCTGGTCCATACTGACGCACTGGCAGATGCACTAGCGGAAGCTGCCACACACAGCAGGCCGATAAACAAAAGACAAACCAATCTTTTTGCCATCGCCGCATCGCCTCCTTCGATCAGCTTGCGCTTTCTTCGCGCCCTTCGTTTACCGGGTCCCCCTCCACATCATCTAACGTCTTGGCCGAGAAGGATGCCGTGACAAAGCTGATGAAAGCCTTGATCGCATTGGACATATAACGCCCCTTGGGCCAAACCAGGCCGGTTTCCAAGAACAACGGTTCTTCCAGCGGACGGCTGACAATACCGTGTTGCTTACGGGCAATGACGTCCAGCAAAAAGGATATTCCGACGCCTTTCTCCACCAAACCGATGATTGTTTCCAACTGACTTGTCGAAAAAATGATATTCGGCACAAAATGATTCTTTTCGCATTGCTCCAAAATCATCTGCCGGTTATATGTCCCCTTCTTCAGCAAGATAAACGGTTCGTCATGCAGACTCGACATCGGGACCGCCGGCAGCTCCGCCAGCGGGTGGCCTGGCGGCAGGCAAACCATCATCTGCCCTTTGGCCACCGGCAACACTTCCAGGTCCTTTATCTGATCAAACAGCACTACAAAGCCAATATCCAGCTTGCCTTGCTCGAGCAGACGCAAGATGGAAATCGTGCCTTCCTCGACCACCGTCAGTTCGTATTGCGGATACAGGGCGGTAAACGTGGTGAACACTTTGGGAAACAAAAACACCCCGATCATCGAAGGGATCCCGACCCGGATCGCGCCAGATTGCCGCAACCGGTAATCGTTCATCTCCGCCACGGCGTCATCGACCCGGCTGAGGATCTCATCGACCCGGCGCAAAAACACGCTGCCTTCGACCGTCAAAGTGATATTGCGCTGGCTGCGGTCGAACAATGCCAACCCCAATTCGGCCTCCAGCTTGAGGATCGAGGCGGTCACCGAAGGCTGGGCGACAAACAACTCTTCCGCCGCCTTAGTGACGCTCTGTAACCGGCTTACCTTCTGAAAGTACTTCAGTTGCCGCAATTCCATGCAATACTAGCCCCCAAACATCGGTTTAAACTATGAGCGTATAGAAAAAGACTATTTTACGCCATCAGATCGTTCATACTATAATGAGCAAGGATTTAATCACAATTCTCATTTTACCATCATTATCAACGAATTCATCCATTATTTATCCAGAATTGAAAGGAAAGGAACGATTTTTATGTTATTAATTCTCACCGCAATCATTATCGCTTTATCTCTCTGGCACTTTATTCATGGTCGCGTTTTCTTCAACACTCTGATGCGGATCAAGGAAATGAACCGCCGCAAAGATGCGCTGACTGAAGCCGAAAAAGCGCAACATTCCAAAGACACCATGAAAGTGCTCGGTTATAGCATTTTCCTGGTCTCATTCCGGCTGTTCTTCTTATACAACGTCTATGCTTTGGACCCGTTCCACTGGCCTACCTGGGTCATGACCGCCGTCACGTTCGTCAACCTGATCGCCTATGAGCAGGCAACGCAGTCGCCGCGCACACCATTGTCGATGGGCGCCAACATTGTTTATTTGGTCTACGGTCTCTG
>JAQUCQ010000114.1 GCA_028686145.1 Desulfuromonadaceae bacterium
TCGGAATCATTGTGGCGATCTCAGCTGCAGCCAGAATGCTGAACAACGCCAATGCATCTCCCCCTTACCATACTCATACTTTTCACAATCCACGAAACGAAAAATCAAGACCAAGAAGGTCTTGGGAAACATGGGACATTTCTGTCTTAGAGGCTATAGAATGGAAACGCTTTGAGGATGTCTGTGTGGAGTTTTTTAAGCTCTCAGGTTACGACGCAAAACCGACTGGCAAGGGAGCTGATGGCGGTGTAGATATTCTTCTCTTCAAAGAGAGCATAACTGGGATTGAACGGACCTTGGTACAGTGCAAACACTGGGCTTCTAAACAAGTAGGAGTCAACATTGCGCGTGAATTGGTTGGGTCAATGGCTAAGGAAAAAGTTTCCAAGGGGAAACTCATCATTACGGGGGAATTCTCTAAAGATGCCGTTAGTTACGCAGAGGATATGGAATTGGAACTCATTTCCGGCAGGGGACTGATAAGTCGTATAAAAATGCTGCCTATCGACGACCAACGAATGCTGTTGAATATGGCGCTCGAAGGCGACTACAGTACCCCGACATGCGCTAGTTGTGGCATAAAGATGGCATTAAAAAAAGGTCGAACATCTTCTTTTTGGGGCTGCATCAACTATCCAAGGTGCAAATCGAAAATCTACACACGAGTAACGGCCGATAGTTTCCAATTATGATCCGTTTTCCTGTTCAGAAAATATAGCCGCCAGGTAGATCACAGGCAGGCTTAGACCGGTGCTTCAGACTGGTTGGTTATTTGCTCATTAAATTTGTTTCGTATCAAGGCCTGGTGACCTTGCTGCCTGGTCGAGCGAGCAGGAAAGGGAAATATGTATAAGCCGCTTATTACCAGTATCCTACAAATGTACTGGTTAGTTTTCTTCTCAGTTACGAACGATAAATAGTTTACATTAGTTCAAAATTAGGGGGGTATAGGTGTGTCGTATGCTGACCCAAAAAGTACTTACTCTCTTTATTTCAAGCGGAAGTCCAAAATGAGGTGGAGCGATCAAGGCGCCAATGGTGGATCCAATTTCTGAAGCCTGTTCACACAGGGTAACTCTATAGTGTATGGACACAAATGTGTTCAAATATGGGAAATCGGTCTTTATGTAACACTATAGTGTACAAACACAACAGAGTACAAAAAGCCGCTGAACAGCAAAATGTAACACTATACTGTACGAACATAATAGCGGTTGAACATAGTGATTTTATCTTGGTGTAACACTATAGTGTTATCAACATCAAGTATTAACCCAGCATCTGCGACAAGCTTGAAAGGCTGAATAATACTGTGACTGGAAAATATGGAACAATGAGCCGATGTCGAGCAATCAAGATCGGCTCTTTTATTTGCATCGGAATAGAACCAACGTTCCTGTCACCAAAAGCCATCTGGAATCCTGATTGTGCTATTAAGACAATGATTGGAGATTGGTGTCAATTGGAGTAAATTTCAATTTTGAGAGGGTTTCCCGTGCTGCCATAGGCCACACATCGGTTGATTTTCTTTTTCAGCCCTCAAATCGAAATATGAGCCATTTGCTTGTTATAGCTCAATACAATTGTGATGAGGATTTGGGAGGACGGGTTTACCAATCAACAGTTTGGATAGTTTTCTTCATAGAAAATGTCAAATATTTGGAGGAGAGCTAAACCATCCCCGCTGTTCCTCTATTTCATTCCAGGCACCCCCCCTGAGCGGGTTCGGCGCCAGAAATTCTGGCGGCATAAATAAATGACATATTTATCGAATTGAATTATGTCATTTAATTAACAGAGGATACTCTGAATGACATATTTAAATTTCAGAGTTTTTGGGTAGTTTCTTAGCCTGGTCGGAGTCCAACAATCTCAATACTTTTCATACGCACCATCTAATCATGGAAACAACTCCCACCCTTACAATTTTCAAAATCCTGACGAGACTGATGCTCAACATGATCCGCTGGTCATAAAATATCCTTCCCAACTCACATGAACTTGAGGAAACCTAAATTTGTTTACATAGCAGAAAATGGGACGGGATAACACAGGAATGAGCATTCATTAAAAAAGTAAATGCTAAAGTTGACCAAAAATACCGGTATGGCCTGCCCCACCTTTCAGAACAGCGGGGGAGCAACGATCATAGATTCTGCTACAAATGCGGCAAATAGCTTAATATCAGACTTAGAACTTGCCGCCTCAAGCGCTGCCATATACTGTGGTCGCTGTTCCAACCATATAACGGTCCATGGGTACCCACCAGAGGCTAACATGGTATTCATCAGGAAACGCCCCAACCTGCCATTACCATCCATGTAAGGATGAATGTACACAAACATGAAGTGGCCCAAAACGGCGCGGACAGCAGCGCTTGGCTCTGACTCCAACAAGTCACATAACTCCGGCATCATGTCCCTGACGGCCTCCTGCGACGGAGGTATATGCAAGGCATTCCGGATGAACACTTTATCAGCTCGGTAACCCGCCAGATCGGACGGTTTAAGGATACCGGCGTCAACATTCGGCGTGAACAGTTTCCGGTACCAAGATCCATGATCTGTTCTGTAAACGGCACCAGGATTGCTCCCTGCCAAGATTGATCTAATTGATACCTTGACCTCATTGTGTGCAAGCCAGTAACCGTGTGCCGCGATAGCATTCTTGGCATCTACGTCCGACGTATTCGATTCAGGATTCCAGCTACCGGTGGCAACTCTTCTGATCAGTTCGGCTGTAACGCGGTATCCTTCAATTGAAAGAGAATGATAGGCGTCTGTTTGGTACTTTTCCTCCACCACGTTCATGAACTTTTCAATGTCCGTTGGTAAACCAGGTTCAAGAGGGAAATATTCAAGGACTGTTTCTCTCATGGATTGCCACATCAGGCGCATTCGAAGAACGTACGGGGATTGAGTCCTGCTGTAAATCAACCTTGGTGGATCGATGGTGAACGGGTTGGTCTCATTCACAACGTATCCCGCCGCTCGCATTGTGGCCAAGATGTCATCCGCAAGCTCTCCACGTCCCGAAGCTCGAAGGGCACCAGCAAGACGGCCAGCGACCAGACTACGCCCGCCTTCAAGTAGCTCGCGGTTGAGCCCCGAGGCGTCACTTAGTTGATGCAACACAATCTGGGCGTCCTGGGTAAAATTCAGAAAAAACGATTCAGGAACCCGCGTCAACGACAATGGGAGTGAAAGGGCACGAATACCCTCAATAACGACGACTTTCTCTTTATGAGCAAAATCCTTGGCTTTGTAATCTAGTATTGAGCAGTTGTCAGGCAGATTGAGCAGGCCATTCTTTCCCAGAGGCGAGTGGACTACTACCTGACGGGGGGAGATTGTAGCCCCAGCATGCAAAATCAATGAGTACTCTGGCGATACATACCAGTCATCGCCAAATCGTTCATTGCAGTATCCTTTTATGAAATCGCGTATGGCTGCGTACCATGGGGTGCTGTCGCCTGCAGACTCTCCAGGCCGTGACGACATATACCAGCCTTTGACGATCAGACGGAGGAACCCGGCGTTGACAAGACTTTCCCGATCAATTCGTTTGAGGTCACTTGATTTGATGGCGGTTTTTCCGGCGTCCTGAAGGGTTTTAAGGGCATTCAGGGCAGCAGTGAGTTTTCGTTGTGCTGGGTTTGATGATACCATGTCATATCCGTTCAGCTAGGTTATTGTGTCTTATGGTAAGTAGATTATCGTGTATTGTCAACGCTATATAATTGTGTACTACCTAAAATAGACTTTACAGATATTATTGAATCCGAAAAATAGGACCCCCATGGCAATCTAAATGCAAAAACCCCCGTTTTGAGCTTCATGGTAGCAAACTACCGGATAAGCTTGGGAGGTTTGGTTGATTAATATCCTGCGCCAATTTTTCAGGCAGCTTTCATTTGCACCCACTCCATTTCTTTCGACAAAATCTGCCTTCATAGAGTAATGGCATACTTGTCTCAGCTAATTCCCAAAAGGAACAATAGGCGTAGAATCTTTCAGGTAGAGTGGATGTCGGGGATACCCACCCTTTGTAACTCCCAAGCACATCAGATTTGGTATCAACCGTCTGACCTCTTCTCCCCTGCCCTTGTGTGCACCATGGACTCCCCAGGCAGCAACCACTACCTCAGATATTGATGCTCATCGCACAAGCCAATCATCGTTGTCAGGTCCCACTGGGTCCTCTGCCTTCATCATAGCGACTGGGTCGGTGCTTCTCCAGCTGAATGCGTTAAGCATGCACAGCGCATCGAATCCAAGCGTTCTGGCTCTCTTCTCAGCGCGGGCCACAGTTGGGTCGTTGAACGCTTCGCAGGCGGTGGACGGATTTAAACCGACCAAGGAAAAGATGCGTTTTGGGGGGCTGGGCGTAAAGCACCTCCACAGAGTGTATCTGTATAAAGGATCCGGGATCTCCGGAGACCATACTGCAGGATATCCCGGTAATTCTGAATATGCATCGGCATAAAGCTTCACATTGACTCCGAAAACGATTGTACGAGGTTATCTTTCACATCCGGCTCTATGATAACAATTTGCAAGGATCGTACAGGAAGACTGTTGCCCTAGGGAATCAATTATAATCCTTGTTTGATCGAATGTTGCCTTAGTGAGATTGATAGTCGCTTTATAAAAGTTCCACAAAATTGTTACTGCTAAGCATCAGCTAAGTTTCCACCTGTAATTTAATATTCATTTTAAGCAGGAGTTGCTACGGAAAAACCGTACCAAACGCTGTTTTTGATATTGAATACCTCGTTCATCTCCCGACCATGTTACTGGATATATCGGGGTGATGGTTGACTGACCACCGTCTAATAAAGCCACAAAATGTTGCAATAAATTGAAGCGTTATAGAGAGAATTGAAAAGGGCATGGAAAGACTGTTTTAGATACCGTGATTGGTTATCCTGCTTCAAGTTGCTGGGTATTGTACTCGGAGATATCAAAAAGTATCGCATCTCTAAACCTTATGAAAGAGAGTTACAATGCACAGCCACTTCTACATGATATTTCTATTAACAACGACTTCATTTTTTTTATATATCCTCGCACGAAGCACATATTGGCGAGCTGCAAAAACAGGCTGGAAAATAGCAGCAGCTTGCTACACTAATAATATTACATATCAAAAACTTCGATGGGCGCTTGCGTCTGCTATGCAATCGATTGTTTCACACATCTGGTTTAACCGGCTAGATGAAAATTTTTTGCAACCGTTTCTAATAAATAATCCACGGCTGGCATTAAAACCCGTTCGTGTTTACATGTCCACTCGCTGGAAGATAACGCAAAAGGTCAAAGTCATTATAGATACTTATCAATTTATCTGGTTGAGGGGTGGCTTCCTGCATAACTCTTTGCTTCAATCAAATGGAGATGTACTTGCCAGAACCTGTCTGGGTAAGTATGGCCATGCAACTATTCTTCTTAGTTACAACAATCAATTTCGTAAGGAAGGTGAGCTTGTATTGTCTCTCTGGGTTGGTGCTCTAACAAGAGCGGTTGCCTTCTTGTCATTTTCTCTGGAAAGACATCCGGATGGTTCATATATCTGCTACGTTGGCTGCCTTCAGGGTAGTAAAGAAGGGCATCAAAAAGAGAATGTAATTACAGCATCAAAAGCAATGCATGGTCTCAGGCCAAAAGCTGCTTTAGTGTTTACAATACAGGAAATCGCACGCGCCTTTGGCGCAAAAAAGCTTCTCGGCGTAGGTAGCTCTATACAGGCCCACCGTCGTAAGCATCTGTTGCACATACCGTTCTTGCATGATTATACTTTTAATTATGATGCAACATGGATAGATGCCGGAGGAGTTCCCGATACGGATGGATGGTTCCGTCTGCCCCTTAAAACACATCGCCACTCCCACGAAGAGATCAAATCGAATAAACGCTCAATGTACCTTCGGCGATATGCCATGATGGATGATTTTGCACAACAGATTAGCTCACTGCTTCATGTTCAAGATGTTTAGTAAACCGGCAGAGTATGAGCGGAGCAGTAACGGGGGATGGCAGAGCAAACGCCTCAATGGAGCGCTTGGTATTAATTGCGGCAGCCAGAAGCTTGCTTTTGACATTCGTGCCGAACCAGTCTAATGGATAACTGTGGAGAAGTTGACAATAGGCACTGCTCTTGTACGTTTATATCAGGTGAAAACGCCTCACAGCTGTAATAACCGGAGGAACAGACAGTGAAACGTTGGATGATAGCGCTCTTTTTTTTGATGCAGGGGCTCACCGCGTGCGCCCTGTATCACCCTAAACCGCTTGCGGAAACGCCGTCCTTTCTGGGGCATGTGCCGCACGTGACGGTGTCGGCTGACCGGCTGTCGCTGCCGGAGCTCAGGAACCACCCCTTCAACCCGGATGATGGTCTGGATATGACCGAGGTAGCTATCCTGGCAGTGGTAAATAACCCTGATCTGCGAGCGCAACGGGATGGTCGCGGGATTGCCCGGGCCCAACTGCTGGCTGCCGGCGTCCTGCCGAACCCTCAGGTGACCGCCGGACTTGACCATCCAACCACCAGCGGCCCCGGCCTTGTGAATGCCTTTACGCTGGGGCTCAGCTACGATTTTGGTGCGCTTGTCACCCGACCAGCCGCGCTGGGCGCCGCCCGGGCCGTTGTCGACAAGATTGATTGGGGCATGCTCTGGCAGGAGTGGCAGGTTGTGCAGAAGGCGCGCCTGCTGTTCATTCAGATAACTGAACAGGAAAAGATCTACAGTACCTTGAAGCAGTTTCGCGATCTTTTAACAGAACGCGTCCGACGCGCTTCAGCTGCTCTGTCGGAAGGGAACCTGACACTGGATACATTGACTGCCAATCTGACAGAGCTGCAGGGCGTTGAGTCCCGCTTGCACGAACTGAACCGGAAGAACCGGCAGGAACGCCAGGATCTGAACGCCCTGACGGGGGTGGCGCCTGCGGTACAGCTTCCCCTGACGGATAATGTGCATCTGCCCGACCTGACGGCGGCGCAGGTAGCTGCGGCGCTGAAGCAGTTGCCGCAGCGCCGGCCCGATCTGCTGGCCCTGCAGGCGGGGTACACGAGTCAGGAACAACTGTTTCGACAGGCGGTGCTGGCCCAATTCCCCTCGCTTAATCTGGGGCTGACTCGCGCCCGCGACACCAGCGGCATTAACACATTTGGTTTCGGCGTCACTATGACACTGCCGGTCTTTGACCGCAACCAGGGTGCCATCGCTATAACCCGCGCCACTCGTCGCCAGCTGTATGACGAGTACCAGGCCCGACTGAACGCGGTCTGGTCCGAGGTTGCCGCCCTGGCGGAGCAGATTCGGCTCACCGATGAACAGCGCCAGGCGGTGCTGGCGGCGCTTCCTCAGATGGAGACTGTTGCGCGGCGCGCCAAAGCGGCGCTGGATATTGGCGGGATGGAGATTGTTCAGTTCATCGGCATCCAGAGCGCCTTGTTTGAAAAGCAGATTGAGGCTCAGGCTCTGGAACAGTCGCTTCTGGAACAACGAACCATGCTGCTTACCCTGCTTGGCAATGATTTCAGCGGACGAAATGGTGCTACGCAAATCCATCCCGTAACTTCAGGAGGGGAGGTAAAATGATTCGAAGTGTCACATTGCTGTTATTTCTTATAATACTCTTGGTACCGGTCAACCGAGCACAGTCTGCTGTTATCCAAACCGCCCTGGTCCAGACGGTACCACTAAAGAAACAGGTAATCGCTGCTACCATAACCGGCTACGGTTTGGTTGGCATGGATCCCCTCACAACGGCCAACATCAATTTTCCTGTTGCCGGGCAAGTAAGCCGGTTGTATGTCAGCCAGGGGGAACTGGTAACAAAGGGAGCGCCCCTTGTGGAATTGTTGCTCAGTGTAAGCGACGCCCTCAGCTATTCCCAGGCCAGATCTAACCTCGACTTTGCCCGTTCCGAGCTTGTGCGAACCCAATACATGACGGATCAACAACTGGCTACCAGTTCCCAACTGCAACAAGCCCGCAAGAATGTCGCCGATGCCGAGGCGGCGTTGGCTGCCCAGAAGAAACTTGGTACTAATGTTGGTAGCAGGTTGATCAGGGCTAAATTCGACGGTATCGTCGGCCATGTTTCGGTTGCACCGGGAGACCGTCTCCAAGCTGGGACCACTGCCCTGCAGCTGGCTCGGCGTGATCGTATGAAGGTGACTATTGGCATTGAGCCAGAGGATATGGGGCGGGTTCGGTCAGGGATGCAGGTGCAGGTGTCATCTGTATTCAATGACCGGCTTATCGTTCCCGGACGCGTTGAAAAGGTCTTTGGCATGATCAATCCGCAGACGCGACTGGTAGACGTTACCGTTACCCTCCGTTCAAAACCGGCGGCCGGTCTGACTCCGGGCACCAGAGTCAAAGGATCCATAACCATACAGAACCAGAGCGGCTACGCGGTACCGCGGCGTTCGGTACTCAAGGATGCCGGTGGCACCTACCTCTTTGTTGTTCGCAAAGGACTTGCCAGGCGCATCGCGGTAATACCCGGGATCGAAGGCGGAGGCAGAGTTGCCGTCAGCGGCAGACTGATACCGGGGGACCGGGTGGTAGTGCTGGGCAATTATGAACTGCGTGAAGGTATGGCGACACGGGAGCAGCAGCCATGAACTACTTCACCATCTGGGTTCAGACCCATCGCCGCTCGATACTCTTTCTGGTTCTGATGATGGCTGCGGCAGGGATGGTTATTGCTTTCAAATTGCCAGTGGCGCTGTTCCCAACCGTTGATTTCCCACGAGTTGTGATTTCACTTGACGCCGGCGACCGTGACGCAGAATTGATGGAACTCCAGGCGACGAGACCGGTTGAAGCAGCGGTGCGGTCGGTTCCGGGAGTTGAGTCGGTCCGTTCCACCAGCAGTCGGGGGAGCGCAGAGATCTCCGTCAACTTCGGGTGGGGCACAGACATGATTGCCGCCATGTTGCAGGTTGAATCGGCTACCAGTCGGGTACTTCCCAATCTGCCTGCCGGAACAACCTTTGATGTGCATCGCATGGACCCGACGGTATTTCCGGTGCTTGCTTATAGCCTCACCTCTAATGACAAATCGCTGGTTGAACTGCGTGACATTGCGCGCTTTCGGATCGTGCCGTTGCTCTCCGGTGTTACCGGTACATCCAGAATCCAGGTAG
>JAQUCQ010000115.1 GCA_028686145.1 Desulfuromonadaceae bacterium
CTGGCGCTGCAGATTCGTTGCCTTCTCATAAATATCCATGGCTTCTTTGGCCAGTGAGGCTGGTGGTGTTTCCGAACCGGTCGTACTTGCAGTAACTGCCGTGGCGGCAGTAGCAGTTTTTTTGCCACCGAAGAGTCGCTGCAGAGCCAGTTCCAGATTTTCCTCCATAACCACCTCATCCCCAAAAGCAACAATCACCCGTTTCAACTCGGGCAATCCTGCTTTATCCGCGGCAAGAAACAGCGGTTGGACGTAGAGCAGCGATTTCTCGATCGGAATTACAAGCATGCTGCCACGGATAACTTCCGAGCCACGCTGGTTCCAGAGTGTCAATTGCTGAGAAATAAAGGAATCTTGATTGATGCGCGCATCAATCTGTTTCGGGCCATAGATCAACCTGTCACGCGGGAAGGTATAAGCCCGGATCTTGCCATAATTCGGTTCATCACACCGGACCGTCAGCCATGCCGCCAGATTGTCCCGCTTGGACGGTGTAAACGGCAGTAGCAGGATATATTCCTCCACCTTTTCACCCGGCAGTTTCATGATTGTGTAGCTTGGCTCCATCGGTTTTTCACCCAGAACCGGAACCTGCCAGAGGTTCTCCTTGTTGTAGAAAACTTTCGGATCGGTCATGTGGTAGGCAGAGTACATGGCAGCCTGAAGCTGGAGAAACTGGTGCGGATAGCGGACATGTTTGCGCAAATCATCCGGCATAGATGACATCGGCTTGAAAAGGGCCGGAAACATCCGGGCATACACCTTTATCAGTACATCTTGGGGGTCGCTGATGTAAAAATCGAGTGATCCGTCATAAGCATCCACAACAGCTTTAACGGAATTTCGCATGTAATTGATGCCGCCCATAAGCGGTTTTGAATACGGGAGACGGTCAGAAATGGTGTAGGCATCGATAATCCATTTGAGCTCGCCATTCTTCGTAACAACCATGTAAGGATCGCCATCATAGCGGAGAAAGGGTGCGATTGCCCTGACCCGGTCATTGATGTTGCGATTGTAAATGATGCGGCTCTCCGCAGTAATATCCGAAGAAAGCAGGATTTTTTCTGTCCTGAACTTGGCAGCAAACAGCGCTTTTTTGAGAAGCGAGTCGATCGGTACCCCGCCCTTTCCAGCATAGGTGGTATTGATATTGCCGGTGGCGGTTGGATAACTGAACTCCGGTACCTTCGTCTTGACAACGACATAGTCATTGGACAGCTCACCAAAATATATTTCCGGCCGGGTTACCTTGACATCGGCCAGACTGACCGGGGGGATATCCTTAACAAAAAATTCGGGAAGCCCTTCTTTACTGATCCGGCTGACCGGGCCAAAGGTGATGCCGTTACCATGGGTAAAGATGAGCCGTTCGTTGATCCAGTTTTTGCTGGGGAGATCGGCATAGGAGAGTTCACGCGGCGACAGCATGACCTGAGTGTACTGCCCGTTCACCATGTAACGGTCATTATCCACATCAAAAAATTTGTAATAGGTTCTGATCTGCTGTAGCTGGCTGTATGTCTTGAGCAGTGGAGCATGATCCCAAAGGCGGATATTTTTGATGGTGGCATCATTGTTCGCTATGTCGGCAGCGGATAGCTTGGTATCAACATCGAAGGGTACGGTTTCAATCTTATCCAGATTGTAGCCGAAGCGGGTGAATGTAATATTATTCTCTATGTACGGCATTTCCAAAGCCAATTCATTTGGTGCAACCTTGAATTTTTGGAGCAGCCCCGGATAAACCCCGATGCCAACAATATACAGTACCACTACGATACCCGGAGGAAGCACCGCCCTGCGCCACGTCCCTTTCCAGATTGCTACCGCCAGCAGGCACCCCGCCAGCGGTGTCAGGAACGTCAGAACTCGATAGGTCAGCAGTCGTGAGTTAACATCAGCATATCCAGCGCCATAAAAGGCACCGTTTCCGGAAAGCAGCAACCGGAAGCTGTCCAGGTAGAAACCGGCAGCAATTACACAGGCGAAAATCCCGGTCAAAACCGCCAGATGACGACGGACCTTCACATCAATTGACGCCCCTTGCTCAGTCAGCACGATGCCGCCACGCACAAGGTACACCGCACCGGTCAGGACAACAGTTGCCAGCAGCACGAAGCCGACAAAACCTTGGAGACTTTCCCAAAATGGCAGACTGAACAGATAGAAACCAATATCCTTGCCGATTACCGGATCAACTGTGCCGACATCCACCCTGTTCGTGAAGAACAACACTTCTTCCCATTGCACGGCCCCCCAATTACCTGCGAAAAAAGCCAGGACCATGCTGACAAGGACAGCCAGAGGCTTTACAAGCCGAATTGCCTCATCTCTTTGTACGTGGAAGTTGCCCCCTCCCACGATAAAAATGCCGGCGTAGGGGAAGTGTGCCCGGTTCGCATACAAAAGATTGACCATAAGAGCGACAAACAGAAACGCTCCAAAGAACAGCCCGACAGCTGTTTTGGCATATAAAGTTGTCGTAAATACCGATGAAAAGCCTGTCTCTACGAAAAAAAGCCAATCGGCATAGAAATCCAGAAGGTACGAAATAAACGGAAGAACCAGTGCTAGCAATATCAGGACCAAAATAAACTTGTTTTTAATCATCGCCGTACCCCTTTGCTCGTTAGTGCCCTTAGAAAGTTTACCGGAACGGCAGGCCGGTGGTAATGGGCGTGCTCACTTTTTTGCTGAATTTACCAGATGTGGTTGATGGAGTTTAACCGGCGTACCGCGCCTGAGTCTCAGATTTAACATCTCTACCATAACTGAAAAGGCCATGGCAAAATAGACATATCCCTTGGGTATGTGCATATCGAAACCATCGCCGATCAGAGACACGCCGATCAGAAGCAGAAAACTTAATGCCAGCATCTTGATGGTCGGATGCCTTTCTACAAAAGCACTGATTTTTCCTGAAAAAAACATCATAAACCCGACTGCAATAACGACCGCGGCAACCATTATGGCAAGTTGGCTGGCCATCCCCAAGGCAGTGATTATTGAGTCAAGGGAGAATACAATATCCAACAGGAGGATTTGTACAATAACCGCACTAAAAGTTGCACCGACACGGGCGGATGACACTTCTTCCTCTCCTTCCAGCTTCTCATGAATCTCCATCGTACTTTTCCAGAGGAGAAAGAGACCGCCGAAGATCAGGATCAAATCGCGACCGGAAATTTCATTCCCCACCACTGAGAACAGCGGTGAGGTGAGCCCCATAAGTCGGGTAAGAGAAAAAAGAAGCCCGATGCGGATAAACATTGCCAGCCCGAGTCCGAGAAGCCTGGCTTTCTCCTGCTGATGAGATGGGAGCTTACTGGCCTGGATAGAGATAAAGATTATATTATCAATCCCTAGAACAATCTCCAGTGCGCTCAGAGTTACCAGCGCCATCCAGACCTGCGGATCCGTCAACCATTCCATGTGCAAAACCTCCTATTTCAAAAAATTGCAGTTTAAAAGTCACGTACCAACAAGCGTACAGCTCAAGTGTAGCGATGTATTTCTTCACCTTCAGGTGAGTAACAACAAACTATCATACCACCTCCGGTCTGTGGGTTTACGAAAAAGATATTTCCTGCATCGAAAACGACGACAGGGAATGTGGATACAACCGGTGGCTAATAAAAAAGACCTTTACCCACGGCGAAATACGCATTGGATAAAGGTCTTGCTTGCGATGGTTATCGTTCCCGGCCCGAGTCTTGCGACTGTGTTGACGAGCGTGGGGCCAGCCATGTCTCCGGCTGATAGCTACTCCCCTTTATGAGGCTGTGACTCTAATTGAACTATACAGCACTTGTCAAGCACCCTTTTTTGTAAGCTTCATTCCTGGTTTACAGCAAAAAAGAAGATAACCGCGGAACAAACCTAGTCATACGTTTTTCTCAGCAAGTGCAGTACCAGCGCGATCATCAACATGATCGACACAGCAGCAGCTCCGGCGATTATGCGCCGCTGATGAACAGTATCCAGCCTGTCAAGTACGACCTGTATTTTCTTCAGATCGGCCTGAATCTGGGCCGAGTCATTTTTTACCAGATCAACATCTACGCTATGAAACAGGGTGTGATACTGATTCCGCACCGCAAAAAGCTCTTTTTCAAGCTTATCGGTATCGGTGCCAGTCGCTTTAAAACGGCTGATACGGCTATCTATGGCCACAATCATCGCATCGGTTTCCTGCATCGCAGCACGGATGACCCTGGCCCGTTCAAAGCTGTGGCAGCGACTGCAGCTCTGCTCATTGATCAGTGCTAAAGAAGCTTTTACGACATGATGATTGCTGTGACAGGTGACGCAGGTCGGGCCTCCCTTGCCCAGCTTACGTCCATGTGCACTCGCCAGATAATCCTTTAAAACTCCAACATGGCAACGGCCACAAAACGCCGGAATTGCCGTTTCTGTGGGCACTCCCAGAAACCCACGAGCTGGGTCCATAGCATTGGCAGCATCGTTCGGGTCGCCTCCGTGACAGCCATTACAGTAGATGCCGTTGTCCGCATGAATGCTTCCCCGCCAGAGTTTAACCGGCTGACTGAATTTTTCCGGCAACGTGGAGTGACATGTGATGCATACCGGTTCAGTCGGTTCTTGCGCACACGCTGCTGACGGAAAAAGGTATATTGCAAATGTAAGCACCATGACGGCACACAGCTGTAAACGAAGAATAATGGTCATATCGTGATATCTCATGAAAAATGCCCCCATATGCTGAGTCCAATCCAGAGTAGCACCCCTCCGACGGAACAGATCAGGAACAGTCGTCGTCTCAGGGGATGGCGTTCTCTACCACGGTCGACGAAGGGAAGCAGTGCCAGGAAAGTCATGGCGACAGCCTGCAGTGACAGGCCAATCAGTTCATTGGGAAAGAGCTTCAGCGTCTGATAGTTGGCCAGGAAATACCACTCCGGTTTGATATGTGCCGGGGTCGCAAAAGGATTGGCCGGAAGAAAAGCATCTTTGGGAAAGAAGAGGTACGGGTCGAAAAAAACCACCGCCAGGAAAATTGCCATGTAGATTGCAATCGACCTCATATCCTCGCAGGCAAAATTGGGGAAAAAGGGGATTCCGCCCGGATGATCTTCATAGCTGTAGGAATCCCCCTGCCACTGATTGTCGGTATCCTTCACGCCGAACGGGGGGGTCGACACCCCGGTACGTTTAAGGAGGAAGAGATGGGCTCCGATCAGAGCGGCAATAACGGCCGGAATAACCGCTACATGAAGAGCGAAAAAACGCCCCAGCGTCGGAGGCCCAACCAGTGGACTGCCGCGCAGGAATTCAACGAGATATGGCCCAACCACCGGCATGACACTGGCGCTGTTGGTAGCCACGGTAGTTGCCCAGAACGAGAGCTGACTCCATGGAAGCAGATATCCGGTCAAAGAAATGGCCTGCACCAGTGTGAACAGGATAAATCCGGTCACCCAGTTCAACTCGCGCGGCTTCTTGTAACTTCCCATAAAAAGCACTGAAAGCATGTGAAACAGCAGCGCCAGCACCATCATATTGGAACCGACGGCATGAAGCATACGGATCAACCAGCCGTAGGGCACATCGTTCATAATGGTAGAAACGCTTTTAAAGGCCTTATCCGCATCCGGGACATAATAGATCAGCAGCAGCATACCGGTCACGACTTGCAGGGCAAAGGCGAACAGGAGAATACTCCCCATCGAATACCAGGAGTTTATATTGCGCGGCAGCAGATAACCGGTCAGCTCCTTATCCACTACCTCGCGCACTCCGATACGAACATCTATCCAGTCAACAATTTTTTTATGAGAGACATACCCACTCCTCTGACACATCAATTCAGCCGATGGTAATATTTCCTCCAGCCACCGTGAAAGGAAGCTTCTTCAACGGCCTTGGAGGCGGTCCGGCCATCACGACACCATCAGCGGAATAACGTCCGCCATGGCAGGGACAGAGAAAATCCTGTTTAGCCTTTTCCCATTGGACGATGCATCCCAGATGCGTACAAACCGCAGAAAAAGCGGCAAGTTCTCCATTCTTCTTGCGAATCAGAACGGCTGAAGAACCGGCGTATTCAAAAAATTTAGCATCGCCTTCACGAACATCCGTATCTGGAATAACCACCTTTCCAGACGTTTCACTGGCCGAACGAGGCGCAAGATAGCGGAACAACGGCCAGGAAACTGCTGCCGCTGCAATAATTCCGAGGCTGCCAAGACATACCCCGAGAAACGTCCTCCTGTTTCTGTCAGTCTCCATAAATCCCCCCGCACACATAATTATGTCAATAATAGCCTCGTTGTCGGTTATTACAAGTAATTGTTGCAACACGTCAATGAAATAGTTCCATAAATATTATCTTTCGTCTGGCACATGCAGGATGCTGGACACCTTTTTTTGTTCCATCACGTCCCGTTGTACCATCCAGAATCTACGGTGGGAAAACCTCACAGCGCGCCTCTCGTAGTTTTGTAAACAAAAAAAAGGCCCGCGTTCGGGCCTTTTTAGTCAATCTATGCACTTCTTCATGTCATCTTATAAATACTAAATATCCCAGTCAGATATTTTCATGGTGCCATTTTTAGCCAAGTTGACCTGCATCTTGAAAACCCTGTCAAGAAGCTGGGGTTCATGCCCCGCTTTTCTGGCCAAACAATCTTTTGTTGCCATGTCGAGGTATTCTTGGAGGATTGGCTTGTAATCGGGATGGGCACACTTGTCGATAATGAGCTGGGCGCGGGTCTTTGGATCAAGACCGCGCAGGTCGGCAAGCCCCTGTTCAGTAACAAAAACATCCAGATCGTGTTCAGTATGGTCAACATGTGGCACATGCGGGACGACACAAGTGATACCCGTCGGGTCGGTCTTGGATGGTCGCGCCGATGGAGTATGCATAATGGAAAGGTAGGCGTTGCGCAGGAAGTCACCGGAACCACCGATGCCGTTGATCATCCGGGTACCGCCCACCAGGGTCGAATTGGCGTGGGCATAAATATCAAACTCAACCGGAGTGTTCATGGCGATGCAACCAAGCCGCCGGATCGGTTCAGGATGATTGGCGATCGAGAGGGGACGCATGATCACCTTGCTGCTGTACTTGTCCCAGTCGCCATAGAAACGTTTGAACCCTTCCACGGAGAAGGAGAGCGAAACCGTGGATGCAAAGTCGAGTTTTCCGGAATCAAGGAAATCAAGCATTGTGTCCTGCAGTACCTCGGTCCAGACATTCAGGCCGCTGAAGGGGCCGTTTGCCAAGCCGCCAATAACCGCGTTGGCGATAGAACCGACGCCGGACTGGAGCGGCAGCAGGTTCTTAGGTAACCGGCCGTTTTTAACTTCAAACTGGAAAAAATCGATAATGTTACTGGCAATGGCTTCGGAGGTGTCATCCTGTTCGCTGAAGGAACGTCCATTATCTGGCATCTTTGATTCAATAATTGCTATTATTTTATCGGTATCGATCTGGACGTAGGGCGATCCGGCACGATCATCAACGCGACTGATGAGGTATGGCTTGCGATTTGGTGGGTTAATCGGTTCGATAATATCGTGAAGCCCTTCAAAATTAGGAAGGGACGTGTTCAGTTCGATGATAATCTTGTCGGCAATCTGCACTATTTCCGGAACTGCGCCACAGGAGGCGGTCAGCACCAGTCCGCCGTTCTCTGTAATGGCGGAACATTCGATGATGGCAATGTCAAGCCGGCCGCCATTGTCTTTGGTATAAAATCCGTAGCCCAGGTCCTGCGCGAACATGGAGAGATGGCGGTCACCCATCCGGATACGCCCTTCATTGATGCCGGCCTGGATGTTCTTGCCGGTCTGGTACGGCCAGCGTCGGTCGATCATATCAAGCGAGGCCCAGCGGTCTTCGGTCTCGACACCAACAGAAGCACCGATAAAGAGATTGAATTTCAATTTACCCTGCAGATTATTTTTCTCCACATAGTCTGCTAAAGCAGTAGGAACAACCTTGGGATAGCCGGCAGGGGTGAAGCCTGACCAGCCAAGATTCATCCCGCTTTTGAACAGAGGGATGACATCTTCGACTTTCTTGATTTTAGCGTGGAGACTGGTTCTTCTGATTCTTTCGTGTAGTTTCGACATGTAATTACCCTTCCTTTTTCTATTATGTTGGACCGGCTTTGCCTCAGAGAGACATGATATCCTAAATCGAACGTTCGTTCAAATTCATATATCATTACCTGGTCACGGATGCAAATTTTTATTGTATACAGTTTCAAAAGTGGATTTTAATTCGCTAGATATTTAAACGGCTAGTATGTTAATAAAATTGGCATGGATAAAGGTGATTCAAAAAGCAAATTAATTTCTACTGCGACCCGTTTATTTGCCGAGCGCGGTTTATATGGCGTAAGCGTCAGAGAACTGGCCAAAGCTGCTGGCGTAAGTATCTCGATGGTTTCTTATTATTTTGGCGGAAAGGAAGGGCTCTATTCTTCCGTACTTCAAGAGCAGTTTTCCAGTTTCAGCCATATCGAAGAAATTAATAGGGTAGAGACGGAAACTCTGAAAAAAATTGAATCATATATCCGATGGATAATTGTGAGATATCGAAACAATCCCTATTTACTCAGGTTTTATACCAGCGAGCTCACCAACCCCACTCAATTTTTCTCCTTGATTGTCCAACCGGCAATAGGAAAGGTCATTCAGGTTCTTGTTCAAATTATTGAAGAGGGCATTTCTAATAATATATTCAGAAAGGATTTGAATCCGGTAGATACCGTACTGGCAATGGCCGGCATGGTTAATTATTACATCCTGAGCACGTTGGTCACGCAAGAACTCATCAACCACTCACCTGAACGCGACGAAGTGCTAATCCGGCATTACATGGATATTTTCACCAAAGGCATTCTGCGCTAAAGAGCAGCACATACCATATAAGAAAAGGCGAGGGAACCAGTCCCCCGCCTTTTCTTGTTTATCCTGAGAGCTTTTGTTAGAAGCGGTACCCAACGCCGATTCCGAAAAGGTTCGGATTGAGATCCAATTTATACTTTGTACCGGCGATCTTAACTTTTGTGTCGGCATTGACATATTTGTAGTCAACGTTGAAATAGAGATTGTCTTTGATCTTGACGTCCACGCCGGCTTG
>JAQUCQ010000116.1 GCA_028686145.1 Desulfuromonadaceae bacterium
GATCCTGCAGGTTAATACCCAATTCTGCAACCTGTTCGGCTACACACGTGATGAGCTGGTGGATCAAAGCGCCCGCATTCTGCATCTTGACCAGCAACATTATGAAGAATGGTCGCTCCGGTTTCAGGAGGCCAAAGCCGGTCACCCGTTGGCCAGTGGCGATTACCCGTGGCTTCGCAAAGACGGCAGCACGTTATGGTGCTTTTTTGCTGGTGTTAAAATGCAGCTTCCCAGTGGTGAATCCGGGGTTCTCTGGAATGTAATCGACATTACCGAGCGTAAGGCGGCAGAAAAAAACATGGCGCTGATGAGTTTTGCTCTGGATGCCGTTCATGAAGCTGCCTATATGGTAGATCAAACCACCCGGTTTCATTATGTGAATCAGGAGGCCTGCCGCGTCACCGGCTATAGTCGTAACGAGCTATTGTCACTGAGCATTGCCGATATTGATACCAGCTTTTCAGCAGACCAGTGGGCCGAAATGTGGCAGGAGTTGAAAGAGTGCCGCACTCTGACCTTTGAAGGTAGCCACAAAACCAAGAATAGCCACATTTATCCGGTGGAAATTTCCGCAAATTATTTTGAATTTGATGGCAAAGGTTATAACCTGGGGCTGGCGCGTGATATTACGGAACGCCGCAAGGTTGAGCTACTCCTGCAGGATTCAAAAGAGCAGGCCGAAACGGCAAATCGGGCCAAGACCGAATTCCTGGCCAACATGAGCCACGAAATCCGCACCCCCATGAACGGTGTAATCGGCCTGATTGAACTGCTACTCCGTACAGAGTTGAATGAGGAACAGCGCACATATGCCAAACTAGCCAAGCTATCCGGCAAAAATCTTGTGCAGCTCATTAGTGACATCCTTGATCTCTCAAAAATCGAAGCCCATAAGATCGAGCTTGAAACGCGCAATTTCGATCTGATGTCAGAGACAACCGAAACTATTAATCTCCTTTCCATCCGTGCTCAGGAAAAAGGAATTGAGCTGGTTTCTACAATTAATCCTGATGTTCCTTTGCTCTTAAAAGGAGATACGGTACGACTGCGGCAAATACTTACCAACATTATTGGTAACGCTATCAAGTTCACTTCAAAAGGTTCCGTAACCCTTAAGGTTCAAAAAACGTGGGAAGACAACAATGCTATAAAACTGAAATTCATAATTCATGACACCGGCATCGGCATTCCTGACAACAAGCTTGGTATGATATTTAATCCGTTCACCCAAGGAGACGGCTCCACCACCCGTTCCTACGGTGGTACCGGATTAGGCTTGGCTATCTCACGGCAACTTGCAGAGTTGATGGGCGGCAGCATTGGTGTCGAGAGTGTGGAAAGTGAAGGATCAACGTTCTGGTTTACGGTTCTGCTGGGAAAACAATCAGCTTCCCGGCAGGAGGAGTGGCGAAAAGCTTTCTAACCTTGCGTTAAAGAAATGAGCAGGAGAGATCATTGTGCCACGACCACTCGTCTGCTTCTGGTTGAGGATGAATCAACAAACCAGATGGTGATTAAATCCATCCTCAAAAAATTCGGTTATCTTGTGGATGTGGCGAACAACGGCCGTGAGGCTATAAAAGCTTTGGAAATCAACGACTACGCGCTGGTGCTTATGGACTGCATGATGCCGGTGTTGAACGGTTATGAAACGACTGCCATCATCAGAGATCAGACATCGACAGTAACAAACCACAACATACCGGTTATTGCACTTACGGCAAATGCGATGCGGGAAGACCGTGATAATTGTCTTGCAGCCGGAATGGATGATTATCTGACCAAACCGTTCGAGTTTGCGGAATTACAGGCTATTCTTGGGAAATGGATACCCTCAGACTCTGTTCATCTCACAGAAAAAGGAGCAACAACAATGGTACAGGAATGTGTGCCGGAACGTGGCACGGTACAGACAACGTGACGTGCCGGATTAACCGGTCTGCTGATGACACAGAGTTGTTCCGTACGATGGATGTGCCACATTATACCCGGATTCTTCCAGCCGAAGATGAGCCCATCTTTGACAAGGATGAGTTTGTACGGCGCAATCTTGGTGATCTTGAACTTTCCCGCGATGTGGCCGCAGTATTTATTCAGCATGGGCCGGAGTACCTCCGTGAAATATACGACGCATTCTCTGCCGGAGACCGCGAAGCTCTTTGTCAGTCGGCACACAAGCTGAAAGGAGCGGCTGTCAACCTGGCACTTATGCGGCTGAGCAGTTCAGCTGCATCAATCGAAGCAGCAGCAAAAACAAAGAGTGTTGAACTGACAGCCACACTAGTCACTGATCTGAATAATGTGTATTATCAGGCAGTACATGCAATTGAAGTGTGGGTTGGTACCGAACGGTGATTCTAAGCGGTGGATGAAGCGATTCATGTTGCTGGACAAGAAAAAAGTGATACACATAATTAAGTATATTTTACTCATACGTTTTATTTCAGCAGCTTCAATTTAATCAGGAGGTAAGTATGGCAAAGGTTCTCATGCCGGTGGCGGAAGGCTTTGAAGAAATTGAAGCATTCACGATAGTTGATATACTTCGCAGAGCAGAAATTGAAGTTGTTCTGGCCGGACTTCTCCCGGGCCCGGTTGCAGGTGCCCACAATGTCAGTATCGTCCCTGATACGACGATCGAAATGGTCAATGGAGCTGCTTTTGATA
This sequence comes from Desulfuromonadaceae bacterium, assembly GCA_028686145.1. Lineage (GTDB taxonomy): Bacteria > Desulfobacterota > Desulfuromonadia > Geobacterales > Pseudopelobacteraceae > JACRCG01. Next base: position 2,668 of record JAQUCQ010000116.1, read on the forward strand.
TGATCATCCTCCCGGGTGGACAACCGGGGACTGATAATCTCAATGCAGATCCACGAGTTCATGTGCTCATCAAAGAATTTGCCGCTAATAATAAAATGATCGGAGCAATCTGCGCCGCGCCGATTATTCTGGCATCAGCCGGATTGCTACGTGGCAAAAAAGTAACCTGCTACCCTTCATATCGTGATCAATTGAATGGCGGCATCTTTGAAAATGCACCGGTTGTCAGCGATGGCACTATTATCACCAGCCAGGGACCGGGAACAGCGGTTAACTTTGGACTGGTCATAGTTACCCGACTGGCCGGACGCCATACTTCTGACGGAGTTTCTAATGCCATGCTGGCTCAGGAAACTCCGTCAGATCTATGGAATCCCAACCTATTCAACAGTATCATCCAGGCTCTTCTCGGCGCATTGGAGACAAAAGACAGTTATACGCAAGGACAAGCCAGAAGGGTTGCCGAATACTGTCTGAGCATCGGCTTAAAACTGAAACTACCCATAACTGAGATGCGAGATTTGTATCTGGGTGCCATGTTGCATGATATCGGTAAATATAACACTGCTGAAGATGTTCTCAACAAACCGGACAGCTTGAATTTTCGCGAAGAAACGCTGGCACGTGAGCACACCCTGAAAGGAACACTCTTTGTTGTCGGAATCAACAATTTAAGTCATATCGGTCCGACCATCCTGCACCATCACGAACATTGGGACGGCTCCGGATATCCCGGCCGCTTGAAGGGCGAACAGATTCCACTTCATGCCCGTATCGTTGCCGTCGCAGACGCCTTTGACGCCATGATTTCAAACAGATCATATCGGGACGGAATCAATAAAGAAACAGCCGTTCGTGAGTTATTAAAGAAAAAAGACACGCAATTTGACCCCTTTATCGTAGATGTATTCATTGAATGCCTGAATGAATCACCGTTCGAGATAAAGGATTTCAGTTATTATTTTTAAAGTTTTTTTACTTATATTCCGCAAGCCACCGCACCAGACACCTTAAACGTGAGAAAACCCGCTTCCAAAAGGAATGCGGGTTTTTATTTTAAAAAGGTGCCAGTTGCCATCATTTAATACTATAAACGGGCCGATTCACTCGACCAAATCAGTCGACCTACACCTTAAACCATTTTGCTGTTTCATTCAGCCCCGCTGCAGTACTGGCCAGATTTTCAGATGACTTTTTGACATCAACAAAAGCGGTTTTTATCTGCTTGGCAACTTCTGCAATACTGTTCATCCCGTTGGAAATATCGTCAGATGTTGCCGATTGTTCCTGAGCAGCGACAGCAATTCTATCCACCATATCCGAAATATTTTCCATATTACCGACAATTTCGTCGATTGAAGCAGCTGATTCGTTAACAATTGAGACAACCCGGTCAACAGAAGAACTTTCATCCTGAATGAGCTTTACCGCCGATTCCACACCGGAACGCATTGCAGTGACGCTATGGACAATTTCTTCGGTTGCTTCTGAAGTCTTGGCAGCAAGCTTCCGCACTTCGTCGGCAACGACGGCAAACCCTCTCCCCTGATCACCAGCGCGAGCAGCTTCTATCGCGGCATTAAGAGCTAACAGGTTGGTCTGGTCAGCAATATCGCTGATAAGTGAAACAATACCGGTAATTTCCTGAGACTGGACGCCAAGTTTTTCCACCTCAAGAGCTGAACTTTTAATCGTATCAGCAAATAAATTCAATTCCTCGACTGCGGTATGCATCTTTTGGCGTCCGGTTTCAGCTGCCTTTTTCATGGTAGCGGCCGTACCGGCAGTTGTGTTGGCGTTGTCGGAAACCTCATTGATTGTCTGTGACATCTGGGTCATTGCAATTGCTGACTGTTCGATCCGGCCCGTCTGGTCGTCAGTGCCTTTTTCCAGAGAAGAAGAGGTCAATGAAAGTTCTTCAGAACTATTGGCCAGAGTATCAGTGGCTTCACCTATTTTTAATGCAATATCATGCAGATTGCTGACCATTGTAGCCATGGCAGCCTGGACCTTGCCTATCTCATCCTTGCGATCAGTTTGAATAACGCCACGCAGATCTCCGCTGGCAATCGACTCGGCTGTCTTCAATAGCTCCATAAGTGGACCTGATACGGCTTTGTATATCCATCCGCCAAAAGCCAATCCTAAAATTATTGCCGCGATCCCGATAGTGAGAATGAGTCCAAGGCTTTTGCGAATCATGTTATTGACCGCTGACAAAGATTTTTCCTGTTCCCCCTGCGCATTCGAGACGGTTTCACGGCTTTTCTCAGCTTGTTTGACAACGATATTTCTCAGCTTGCTAATCTCCCGAGAGGATTCTTCTCGCATTGAGATTTCATTTTTGAGTTTGTCGGTAACTCCGTCCTTGCTAAATAGCGCTGTACGGATACTATTCAGGCCACTGATTGCGCCATTCAGGACGGATAATTCTTTTGTCGATTTGATTTTTTTCAGGCTTCGCTCAAGATCGGCGTGTGACTTGGCTATTTTTGTATATTGGGTATTAATTGTTGCCGAGATCGCATTAATCTCATCGGCGGTCGTAACGGTAAACAGCTTGATCGCAAGAGCTTCAACAGATGTACCGTAGGCCACTAACTCAGCGTTGCTTGACAAGGCATTGATTGCTAAATTCGATCGGTTGAAAGCAACTCCTTGCTTTTCCGACACATCACTAACCAGATCTTCTGTTGATTCGATTTCACTATTGAGCACAGTGAAAATGTTTTTGGTTATAGCGTTCAGCTCGGTATTAAGTGACTCTGCCTTGGTCAAGTCTTTATTGGTCAGCGCGGTAAAATACTCATCAGTTTTAGTGGCAAACAGTTTGGTGTCATTCTTCAATGTTTGATTGTGCTTAACTGTGCCGTTTTGCAGAATGTTGCTGATCAGCGCCTTCGCTTCCGAGTGTTTTTTACTCACATCGCCTTTTTGAGACTGAAGCAACACGACGATAACATCCTTCATGCGAGCTTTCACCGTCTCCATGCCGGGCAACTTATCAGCAGAAACGTTGCGGGCATCAACAGCAGTTATGTACGAAGCAGAACTTGATACCTGCAGCGCTTTAACCAATGAATCCAGATTCTTCAGCCGCACCATAGCCTCATTGATCCGTTTGTTAATCATTTCACCGGCCACGCGGGCATCTTCTTCAGCTTTAAGACTGCCCTCAACAGACCGGGACAGACTGTCTGAAACACTTTTGAGGCTTTCATACGCGCTATATTTTTCAGCTGACATTGATTCAAGTGAGTCCTGCGCATTTTTAACGCCAGCAAGCGACTTTTCGGCTTCAGAGCGGAATTGGGCGAGTTCGCCCATGTTCCGCGAAGCTCCGACTTTTACCAGATCAGCAGTGGTTACCTGAACGGTGCGTTCAAACTCTACGGTCTTCAACTGAAACGGAGTGCTCTTTTCCGTCAAATATGTCAGTTTGGTTTTAATGAACCCCATGCTCACGTAGCTTGTTGTTGCAATGGTACCGACAATTATTGCGACAATAATAACATTAAGAAATAATTTCATTTTAATTGTCATGGGACTACTCCTTGCTGGATTAAATTAAATTGCAATTACTCGCGACAACCTACGTGTAACAAGTCCGACCTATTAGTTCTGATTACCCCCCTATACATGTTCAAATGAATTTCAGTTACTGTTTTTTGAATAAATAATCCGGCGAACGGCACATGCGACGGCAAAAAATAGCAGATTCACCATCACAATGGAAGCGCTTGCAGGCAAATTAGTCATAATGGAAATAATAATCCCGATAATCACCGAACTGCATCCCTGAAGTGCGGCCAGAACAATGCACACCTTGAAACCGCGCGCCAGTTGCAGGGCCGCCGCAGCCGGAACGATCAGCATCGACGAAATCAGCATGACGCCGACCAGTTTCATGGCCAGAACCACCGACAGCGCAGTCAGTAGCACCAAGACAGCGTTAATGTACGAAGTCCGGATGCCCGATACTTTGGCTAGCTCATCACTGAATGAGATGGCGAACAACTCGTGATAATAGAGAGTCAACATCAGCATAACACCAGCACAAAGCAGAGCCGCAATTACCACCTCTTCACTGCGTATCGAAAGAATGTTGCCAAACAGATAGCTCAGCAGATCGACATTATACCCCCCTCCCACGCTGGCCAGAATGATCCCGGTCGAAATTCCGAGAGCAGATACCAGGCCGATGGCGGCATCACCACTCAGCCGCCCTTTTTCGGACAATTTGAGAATTCCGAGAGACGCCAACATCACAATTGGTGCCGAAACCAGTAGCGACATGGCTGAATAAAGCTTGAGCGCTAAAGCGATGGCGGTGCTGCCGAAGGTGACATGCGCCAAGCCATCACCAATCAATGACAAACGCCGCAGGACCAAAAAGACCCCTAAGACCGAACAGAGTAGAGCGATCAGGGTACCGGCCAGCAAAGCCCGTTGAATAAAACCGTATGAAAGAATTTCCAGGAGATTCATAGTCAATGCCGATGACAAATCAGATGCTGGGAGTGTTCACCGAACAGCGATGACATTTCCGGTGAGTGACAGAACTGATCAAAGCTTCCGTAAAAGAGCAACTTTTTATCAAGGTAAAGCATTTTTGAAGCATGTTCCCCAATCGCACCGCTATCATGCGTCACCAGCAGTATCGTGACACCCCGGGAACGATTGATGTCTGATACCATGGCATAGAAACGACCTCTGGTTTCCGGATCAAGGGCGGCGGTTGGTTCATCCAGCACAAGCAGTTCAGGTTCGTTTACAATGGCCCGTGCCAGCAAAACACGCTGCAACTGACCACCCGACAGTTCACCTATCAGTTTAAGTTTTAAGTCTAAGATACCCAGTTCAAATAATATTGTATTTATTTTTTCGTTATCGGCACGATTCAATCGTTTTGGAAAACGCTTGAGCGATAATAAACCAAGACCGACCGTTTCATGTACCGTCGCGGGAAAAACCGGATTTACCAGATGCAGGCTTTGCGGTAGATAGCCAACCTTATGCCAATCACGGAAACTTGATAGCGGGGTACCGAATAATGTGACTGAACCAGTGCCAATTGTCACCAGACCAAGCAACGCCTTGATCAAAGTGCTTTTTCCTGAGCCATTTGGTCCCACTATCCCCACGTAGTCGCCACGCGTAACCTGGAAGGAAATATCTTCAAGTACTCTTCCTTCTCGATAACTGCATGAGAGCAGCTCAGTTGTGACTATCGGGTCCGGCATTGAAGACCCTTTTGCAGTTGTTTCAGGTTGCGATCCATCAGATCAAAAAAAGTGACATTCCGGGACATATCATCCCGCGACAGGTTATGTGCCCCATGGAGCATTAACACTCCCACTCCCGCTTCCTGAGCCAATGTTTCGGTCAGGCGTGGAGATAATAGTTCTTCAGCAAATAGGTATTTGGCACCGGATGACCGAATTTCCCGGACAAGAGATGCCATGCGTTCGGCCGATGGCTCCGAATCGGACGAAATCCCGCTGAGGGCGTGATATTCCAAACCGTAGCGATGAGCAAGGTATCCAAAAGTATAATGTCCGCCGTGCAGAATCAATCTGGTTGAACAAGAAGCTAGAGTTTTCCGGTACTTGTCGTCAAGCGCAGCCAGCCGTTTTTTCAATGTTTCAGCATTCTGACGATAAAAATCTCCATTGGCAGGGTCAGCAGCAATAAAGCCGTCAAGAATTGTGTCCACCATAAGCGCGGCGTTGGTAAAATCAAGCCATATATGCGGATCCATACCTTTCGCATCGTGTTCATGGTTATCGTTTCCACCACCCATCTGCCCATGAACATGTTCATGGGTTCCATCAGTGCCGCCAGGACGATATTTGACGCGTTCTCCGGCATTGACGACCCGCAGTGATTTATTATCAATGCCGGTAATTATTTTATCCACCCACGGTTCCATGTACTTGTTGGTATAGATAAACAGATTTGCACGGCTGATCCTGATCATATCTTCAGGGCGCGGTTCAAACGTATGCGGTTCGACCCCGGGGGGCAGCAACATGGTGACCTGTGCCTTGTCACCGCCGATTGTACGGGCAAAGTCATAGAGGGGAAACAGGGTTGTGACCACCTGCAAATGACCCGTTTGTTGCTCTCCCGCTTTTTTGCAGCCAGCGACAAACAAGGCGATACAACAGGTAACAACAACGACACCGACTCCAATTCTGATTTTCATACCAATTCCTTTTTCTGTACACTTCTCAAGCGGATTCCGTCAGGAGTCAAGGTCACAACCCACTCTTTAAAAAGTCCGCCGACCGCTTTTTTGAAGCTTTTTTTGCTCAATCGAAGCAGATCAGCAATTATTTCCGGAGAACTTTTGTCAGTTAATGGCAAAAAACCGTCATGGGCCGCCAGAGCAAC
>JAQUCQ010000117.1 GCA_028686145.1 Desulfuromonadaceae bacterium
TTGTCTTCTCTGATCGACTGAACCACGCCAGTATAGTTGACGGAATAATTCTTTCCGGAGCTCGTTTGGTCCGCTATCCCCATAATGATTATTTGACATTGTCTCAACTTATGGAAAAACATGCCAAAGGGCGCAGTTTGATCGTCAGTGATGGTGTGTTCAGTATGGATGGTGATATTGCCCCGCTTGCCGAACTGGCCAAGCTTAAGCAAAGGCATGGAGCGCTCCTTATGGTCGATGATGCCCACGGTAGCGGTGTAGTAGGGGGGCAGGGGCGTGGGACCGCCGATCTGTGTGGTGTCGCAAATGACGTGGATATTCAGATGGGAACGTTTGGCAAGGCGCTGGGGAGTTTTGGTGCATACACTGCCGTATCTGCCGAATTGCGTGACTTGTTGATCAATCGTGCTCGCAGTTTCATATTTTCAACCGCTTTACCTCCTTCAGTATTGGGGGCCTCGCTGGCGGCTGTCGAACTGGTACAGACACCGGAGGGAGATACGTTGAGAGAACAGCTGTATGCCAACAGCCGCTTTTTCAGAGACAGTCTGGCGGATGCCGGCTTTAGAATCCCTGAAGGTTCAACCCAGATTGTGCCGATAGTCATTGGTTCAGCAGTTACCACGATGCAGTTTTCGGAAGCGCTACTGGCTGAAGGGCTCTTTGCCCAAGGGATACGTCCCCCAACGGTGCCGGTCGGTACCAGCCGTCTTCGCTTTACCCTGATGGCTACTCATACTCACGCTGATGTGGCTGCTGCCGTTGAGCGTATCTGTCATGTCGGCAGGCACCTTGGGGTGGTGTGATGCCGTGGTACGAGAACCGCAGTGGTGAGTCTTTATGGTATGAAGATGGCGGGACAGGGTGTCCGGTTGTACTGGTACACGGCTGGTGTATGTCTTCAGCTGTCTGGAAGTATCAGTTCGATTGTCTCTCGTCATCAGTGCGGCTCGTGGCGCCTGATCTTCGTGGTCACGGCGGCTCACGTGGGATATCCGGTAACCTGAATTTCGATGGTTTTGCCAGGGATCTTGTCGATTTATTCGAGTGCTTGAATCTTTCGGAGGCAGTCCTTCTTGGATGGTCCATGGGTGCGCAGATTGCGTTGCAATCATATGCCAACCTCTCGGGGAGGCTTGCCGGCATGGTGCTGGCCTCGGCAACTCCCTGTTTTACCGCTGCGGAAGATTTTCCCTATGGTCTCTCCGGGAAAGAAACCGCTGGCATGCGTCTTAAAGTGCAGCGGAACACGCAACGTGCATTGGAAGGTTTTTTTACGCGCCTGTTTACTAAAGAGGAGCTTGAAGAGAATGCGGCAGCTTCTGAAATCAGGCAGATCCTTTTGTCAATCCCCCCCCCGGGGACCGCTGCTGTACTTGAAGCTCTTGACGCTCTTACCCAGGCAGATATGCGTCCGTTGCTGGCATCAATTGCCATTCCGACTCTGATTATGAATGGCGGACAGGATTTGATCTGTCTGCCTCAGGCATCAAATTATCTGAAAGAACACATTCCAGACGTTGATCAGGTTGTTTTCTCTCATTGTGGACATGCGCCGTTCTTGACTCAGTGCCATCAATTCAATGCCGAACTTATTCGTTTTACAAGGAGCGTTTGTGGACAAAATGCCTGATACCAGCAAGATTGCCGCCGCATTTCATAAAAATGCAATCGTGTATGACCAGCACGTTCTTGTACAGAAACGGATTGTGGAGCTTCTCGCCAAATCAGTAGGTTCACAACAGAATCAAGCGTATGAGCGAATTCTTGATGTCGGAACGGGTACAGGGGCTTTGCTTGAAAAACTCCATTCTCTTTATCCGGCAGCATGCCTGACGGGGGTGGATATCGCTCTGAATATGTGTCTGCAGGCAATGCAGAAACTGGGGACGATCTGCCAGGTTGTTAACGGGGATGCCGAGCATCTTCCATTCGGAACCGGAGTATTTGATCTGGTTGTTTCGGCGTCAGCATTACAGTGGGTGGGCGATTTGCCTGCAGCTCTGCGTGAAATATGCAGAGTCGTGCGGCCGGGGGGGGGGGTCAGCCTCGCTTTTTTTTGTGAAGGTTCATTGTACGAGCTGCAGGATTGTTTTCGGGATGCGGCCAGAGGGAGCAGTTCGGACAGTAGCCAGAGAATATCCCGTCTGCACCGTTTCCGTGGTGTCGACGATGTGAAGTCAATGTTGAACGGAATGGATTTTGAACAATGTGTGGTTACTGTTGGAAGTGAGGTTGACTGGTATGACGATCTGAATTCTCTACTGCGATCAATTAAAAATATCGGAGCCGGAACAGCATCCGGCGGGCCTGGAAGACACTTTGGCCTGGGTTGGAGAGGAGTATTGGATCAAACGTCCCGGTTGTACCGGGAACGATATGAAAAAAATGGCAGGATTCCAGCTACGTATAAAGTATTATATATTTCTGCTCGAACCTCGTTACAACCACAGGGTGATTGAAACGCATGATTCCTGCTTGGATTTACAATGAATTTATTATTTTTTTGGCAAAATCATTGATGACGCTGTAATGTACTTCAACGCCTTCCCGCTTCCCATCAATTATGCCCTTGTTTTTAAGCAGTGCCAGATGTTGTGAAACTGTTGCCTGCGGAAGTCCGAGGCATTCCCAGATATGTTTGACGTTACATTCATGGGTACAGAGCCCGGCAATAATCTTCAACCGGATTGGATGACCAAGCACCTTTAACACTTCTGCTTCTGTTGAAAAATTTTTCTCCTTGTCAAAGGCCATTGCGTGAACTCCCGTTCGTAAGTTAAAAGTTATTGCGGTATTTTCAGGTAAAAATACCTTCTTTAAATGAAGGTATCACTGTATTAGAGCTAAATTTTTGATTATCATATATATGGAATCTGCGCTCGTCAATCTAAAACTGGACTTTATGTATTAATAGGTCGATCCGGACTCATTATCCGTACAACTGCTTGCTTAGATGGCAGGCGGCAGTATGGCCGTTCGCATATTCTTCCATCATCGGGACCTCATAGCTGCATCGATCAACCGCGTGACGGCAACGCGGATGAAATCTGCATCCTGACGGAATTGACAGGGCAGATGGCAGGTCATCGTGAAGCAATTCACTTTTTGTGGCGGATGACGCATGAAAGCCGGGAATTGCTGCAATGAGAGCCTCGGTATATGGATGTCGGCAGCGATCGAATAGCTTTGCCGCGGGTCCACACTCAACAATCCCTCCAAGATACATGATTATAATTCGGTCACAGATGTGACGTAATACCAGCATATTGTGGGAAACAATCATCATGGATAACGAAAATTCAAGCTTCATCTGCAGCAGGATATTGATTATCTGAGCTTGAATTGAAATATCGAGAGATGAAACCGGTTCATCGGCAATTAAAATTTCTGGAGAAGCAGCCAGGGCACGTGCAATACCGATGCGCTGGCGCTGACCACCTGAAAATTCATCGGGGAAGCGATTGACTGCATCGCCATGCAAGCCGACCGCTGCCATGAGACGTTCAAGTTCAGTACGTTGCCGAGGTGCTGACATGCCTGCGATCTTGAGTGGTTCAGAAATGCTGTCCCCAATACGCATGCGAGGGTTGAGGGATGAAAATGGATCCTGAAAGATCATCTGGGTCTTACGTCGGAAAATGGTTCGATCGTCCTGCCCAAGAAGTGACAGTCTTGTGCCTTTGTAGAATATATTCCCTTTGTCGGGAGCCAAAAGTCCGGCCATGACCTTTGCCAACGTCGATTTCCCGCAGCCGGATTCGCCGGCAATCCCGAGTGTTTCTCCGGCTGCAAGTTGCAATGAAACATTATCCAGTGCTGTCAAGAGTGTGGATGAACGATGATGTCCAGAAACTCTGAATGTTTTAGTTAATTCGCTTCCGTTGAGAAGTGGGGGGTGGCTCATGAGTTTTTCCAGCACCGCACTAAATGTGATGGAGCAATTTCGAACAGCTCTTGAGTTTCTGTATGGCATTGCTCTGTTGCAAACGGGCACCGTTCCGCAAAGCTGCAGCCATCGGCAGAAGCTTTGCGGATGTTCAATTGATCCGTCAAGGTCGGCAGTGGCTTGCCTGGCTCTGCATGCTGAGGTAAAGAAGCCAAAAGCGCTTTTGTATACGGGTGGCATGGAGATTCCAGGAGAAGGTCAGTTGGAGCCGACTCAACAATCTGACCGGCGTACATGACGGCGGTATAGTCGGCACGTTCGGCAACGATTCCCAAATCATGCGTAATAAGGAGAATTGACAGTCCACTGGATTTTTTCAGAGCGTCAAGAAGTCCCAGTATCTGTGCTTGAATGGTGACATCCAATGCTGTTGTGGGCTCATCAGCAATAAGTAATGAGGGGTTGCATGCCAGCGCCATGGCAATCATGACCCGCTGGCGCATCCCGCCGCTCAATTGGTGAGGGTAATCACGCATCCTCTCTCTGGCGGATGGAATGCCGACGTTTGCCAGCAGCGTGACTCCACGTTCAAGAGCATCACGTCGGGACAGGCCCATATGAAGCATCAGCGGCTCACAGAGTTGGTCTGAAATTCGTAACACCGGGTTCAGCGAGGTCATCGGTTCCTGGAAAACCATTGAAAGTCGACGTCCTCTGATGTCACGCAAAGAATCTTCCGGGAGCAACAGCAGATCTTTCCCCTCAAAAATAATTTCCCCTGAACTGATAATCCCCGGCTGCGGAATAAGCCGCATAATAGAGAGGGCCGTCATGGTCTTTCCCGACCCGGATTCACCGACTAATGCCAGTACAGACCCGGTTGCCAGTGAAAGAGAAATTCCCCGAACGGCATGAAAGCAGCCTTGCTCTGTTGGAAAGGAGACCTGCAGGTTATGCAATGAAAGCAGTTCTGTCACAGGAGGGAACTCGATGATGAAAGGTCCATGCCAGATATATAAAACGGGCTGTTTGTCAATCTGATATTTGCTGAACCGTGAGTCAATGGAAATACCTTCTTTGCATTTTTTTCAGCAAAATATACAAAACCAAAACAAATAGATGGTCGATTCGTGACAGTTAATAGATACAGTATATGCACCATATTGTGCAATAGTGATCTTTTAACCACTATAAGCTGGAAGAACGGATAATCAAAAAAAATTGACACGATACGGCATAATATGTTTCTATCGTCGGGTTTTGCAGACATCGTATCGTATAAATATACTTACCCTCTTCACACTGGCAACATTCATTTTGTTGTGGCCGGGAGTGAGCAGGGTAAATGCAGCAGTTCTGGATGAAACCATCCGGATTGCAATTGTGAAGTCAGCTCCCGAAGTGACGGTTGCCGGTGACGGGCTACTTGTGACGAATGAAAGCGGCGATGCGCTTCTTATGTCGTTTCCGGCGACAGTAAAGGCTGTTCAGGGTGGTCTACTGGTCGAAGGTAAACTTTTTCAGCGCCTGCTATTCTCTGCTTCTTCCGCTGTGTATGTGAATGGTAAGCCGTATCGGGGGCTTGCGGAATTGTCTGTGGCAGACAAGGGAATTCTGGTGGTAAACCAGTTGCCGCTTGAGGAATATCTGGTTGGACTTATTAATTGCGAAATATCCTCTGCGTGGCCGATTGAAGCGGTAAAGGCCCAGGCCATTATTGCCAGAACGTATGCCATGAATAAAAAAATGGCCCGCTTGGACTCCCCATATCATATGGAATCATCAGTTGTTGATCAGGTGTACGGAGGGTGTCTTCTTGAAGACAGCCGTGCCCGTCGTGCCGTTCTCGAGACAGAAGGAGAGGTGCTGACATTCGGTGGTAGAATCATTCAGGCCTTTTATCACTCCAGTTGTGGCGGACGAACTGAATCTTCTGAAGATGTATGGGGAGCATCGTTACCATATCTAAAAGGAGTTGAATGCCAGTATTGTTTGACTTCACCGATGGCCACAGCCTGGGAATGCAAACTTTCGCTAAAAGAGCTTGAAGATCGACTGCAGGCTGCCGGGCACAACGTATCAGGCCTGTATGATATAAAACCGGGAGGGCTTAATTCACGGGGCCGTTTGAAGCAGGTTCTCCTGCTGACATCGAGAGGCAGCAGTACGGTAAGCGGCGAACAGTTTCGTAAGGCGATTGGGTATGGTGTTATAAAAAGCACCAATTTTACCATAAAGAACGTAAAGAACGAAATCAGCTTTTCCGGGAGAGGAAATGGACACGGTGTCGGGCTATGCCAGTGGGGTGCCAAGCAGCGTGCACTCGCCGGTTTTTCCTGTGAAGAAATTCTTTCCTATTACTACCCCGGCACGGAGTTGAAAAAGCTCTCTGACATTAGTGGAAACTGAATTAAGTGCTCGTTAAAGATTTTACCTATTATCTGCCTCAGGAACTGATTGCCAGGCACCCGCCTGAAAAACGGGATGGATCGCGTTTAATGCTGCTCGACCGCTCGGCTGGATGTGTCGCTGAAGATATATTTAAAAATCTTCAGCTCTATCTGCGGCCGGGTGATCTCCTTGTAATGAATGATACACGAGTCATTCCAGCCCGTTTGTTTGGGCACAAGCCCACCGGTGGAAGGGTTGAAATATTTCTGCTGCGACGCGTGACCGGCAGTGAAGAACGATGGGAATGTTTGCTCAGATCGTCGAAAAAATTTCGGGAAGGGCAGAACATTCTTCTTGAGTCCGGCATGACTGCTGTTGTACTGTCTCGCTGTGCTTCAGAAAACTGGCTGCTTGAATTTATCGGGGATGAACCGTTTGCCGTATGGCTGGAGCGTGAAGGCCACATCCCTTTGCCCCCTTATTTGCAACGTGATGACTGTTCCGGCGACCGCGAGCGGTATCAAACTGTTGTCGCACGAGAACCTGGTGCGGTTGCAGCACCGACCGCCGGACTTCACTTTACCCAAGAGTTACTGACACGGTTGGCATCGTACGGTGTTGAAACTGCCTTTCTTACACTGCACACGGGTTTGGGCACCTTTCAGCCGGTACGGGTTGAACACGTTGAGGAACACCAGATACATACCGAACGTTTTGTTATTCCGCCTGATACTGCTGAGGCGGTCAACAGGACGAAAGCCGCGGGTGGCCGGGTCATTGCCGTTGGGACGACATCTGCCAGAACGCTGGAGTATTCAGCACAGCAATCGGGGCACGTAGTTTCAGGCAGCGGAGAGGCTGATATTTATATTTATCCCGGTTATTCTTTCAAAGTAATCGATGCTCTGATCACTAATTTTCACCTGCCGGAATCGACGCTTCTCATGCTGGTTTCTGCTCTTGCCGGGCGTGAATATGTACTTGAAGCCTATCGTGAAGCGGTTTCACGTGGATTCAGGTTCTATAGTTACGGCGATGCTATGTTTATCTTTTGAGGAGTCGTGTGTCAGAAACTTTTTCTGTTATTCATTGTGATACAACCAGCAAAGCACGTCTTGGTTCCTTGAAAACACCTCATGGTGGGATTGAAACACCGATATTTATGCCGGTGGGCACCAATGCTACTGTTAAGGCCATGACGCCGGAAGACCTGTCTGCGGTCAATGCACAGATTATCCTGGCGAACACGTATCACCTTTATTTGAGGCCGGGCCATCGTCTGGTCGAGCAAATGGGGGGACTGCATCGCTTCATGAACTGGGATAAACCGATTTTAACCGACAGTGGCGGTTTCCAGGTTTTCAGTCTCGGAGAATTACGTAAAATCAGTGAAGAAGGGGTCAAGTTTCAGTCTCATCTGGATGGTTCCTATCATATGTTGACGCCGGAACTGGCAACCACCATTCAGGAAGCTCTGGGTGCCGATATTATCATGTGTTTTGATGAATGCCCACCTGCCACTGCAGATTACGAATATGTACGTCGCTCTCTTGAATTGACGACTCGGTGGGCGAAACGTTGCAAGGATGCTCACACCCGTGCTGATCAGCAACTCTTCGGAATTATTCAGGGCGGCATGCATTACGATTTGCGGGCCCGCAGCGTGAATGATATATGTACGGTTGGTTTTGACGGTTATGCGCTGGGAGGATTGTCGGTCGGCGAAGAAAAAGAGCAGATGTACGGGGTAATGGAATGTTGTTCCACCCTGTTACCGCAGAATGCTCCGAGATACATAATGGGAATTGGGTCTCCTGAAGATCTCGTAGAGGCTGTCTGGCATGGCTATGATATGTTTGATTGTGTCATGCCAACGAGAAATGCCCGCAATGGTATGCTTTTTACCAGTCAGGGGCGGGTTAATATCAAATCCAAGATCTATGAAGATGATGCGGGACCACTGGATCCGGAGTGCGGCTGTAAGGTTTGTCAAAATTATTCACGGGCGTATCTGAGACACCTGTATCGGTCGGGTGAAATTCTGTCGTCGCAGTTGAATACCTATCATAACCTGCATTTCTATCTTGACCTTATGCGCAGGGTCCGTGAGGCAATCCGGCATAATAGTTTTGACGAATTTCGCAGACAGTTTAGATCGAAGATGCTACAGAGGTAATAAACTAAAGGGAGGATGATGACATGTTTGGATTGGCTTTTGCGATGGGAGGCGCTCCTGGTGGGGCTGCCGGTGGGGCTGGCGGCGGAATGGCGGCATTTCAGCAGGTGATTCCACTGGTGTTCATGTTTGCGATATTTTATTTTTTACTCATTCGTCCACAGCAAAAGAAGGCCAAAGAGCATAAAGCACTGCTTGAGGCGATGAAAAAAGGTGATAATGTCATAACTGCCGGTGGAGTTCATGGTAAAGTGAGTGCGGTAGATAACGACCTCGTGACGCTGGAAATTGCAAATAACGTCAATATTAAAATCACCAAGAGCTATATCGCAGCAATCAAGAAGGACTAGCTAACAATCCGGAAGGAAGGGAGAACAAGCCTTATGCCAAAAGGAACTGGCTGGCGTATAAGCCTGATATGTGTTTTTGTAGCACTTTCGTTTCTGTACCTGACTCCAACTCTGGTCGGAACGCTGCCGTCATGGTGGGGCACCTTTTTGCCAAAAGATAACTCAAGGTCGGTGGCCATGTCCAGAACATCCCCTTCTTTGGATATACCAAAGCCGTACATTATATCAAATTCTACTGATTTGAAGGGCGGAG